>NZ_JWIM01000017.1:0-1219 GCF_002896535.1 Mesotoga sp. B105.6.4
ATCCCGAACTTGTTTCGGGATCGTTTGATCTTTCAACGCCAGCGAACGCGAAAGATGGGACAGACATGAATAGATTTGTCAGTCCCGGTTTTCGCTCCTTCAACAGTCTTACTCCCTTCACGTCATTCTGGCGATCTCCTAGCCGGATCTTGTCTTTTGGCGTCCCATTATTCGGGACCCCGATCTGGGATCTGGTCTTGATCATATTGGGTATGGAGTGCTTGCTTGCGGAAGGTAAATGTAGAATTCCACTTCACAGCGTTCGTGTTTCGTAAGAAGCGGGCCTTTCAACGATCACTATATGAAATACGGGAACAAGTAAAGCCAGGAGACTTTTCTTCAGGTTCTTTCTGTGTGACTCGAATGAAATTCCCGTGCCTGTCTTGAGCTCAGGATTCAGTTCGAAAGTCCAGAAATTTTCTGAGAAACTCTGAGGGTGTGACAATTGCAATTCCTTCGATTTCCTTTAGGTCAAGCAGATGATGATCTCCAGAAACAATGTATTTTGCACCCGCCTGAACTGCACATGTAATGAATTTAGTGTCATCAGAGTCTTCGATTCTGATTTCGATATCTTCCGGGCAGTTAATTACGATCGAGCTCAACCTCAGGTAAGAAACCAACGTATCCAGCTGATCTTTATTGATCCCGGTGATGCGTAACAGTTTTGGTCGAGACAGGACATCTATAAGCTCTTGAAGAGTTTCTTCAGAGAAAACAAGCTCAAAAACGCCCTCTTTCCAGAAGTCAAGGATTCTTGCAGGAGAACTTTTGCCGGATATGATTGCGGATATCAGAACATTTGTGTCTAGTACGACTCTTTCCATTTTTTCTGGTCACTTTTCTCTTCTCGACTCTTTGAGAGCTGTGCGGATTTCTTCTTCAATTTCCTCTTCGGTGAGGGCTTCGGCGTTCGTCCTCAACTTCTGAACCAACTGAAAAAACTCTGACTTTGCCCTTTCCTTGTTAATCACGGCAACAGGCGTAAGCACGATTCTGCCGCCTTCTACTTCGACCTGTACATAGTCGCCTTCCTTCAGTCCAAGAGAATCGAATATCTGTTTTGGTATCGTGACCTGTCTGCTTCTTCCAGCTTTTACTAATTCCATATGATCACCTTTTCATATATTACTTTATTAATATTATAGCATCTTGCATTTGTTTATGCGAAAACGTGAAAAGAAGGGACTCAATTTTTTGAAGATCGGTTCTTCGTCTC
>NZ_JWIM01000151.1:0-1826 GCF_002896535.1 Mesotoga sp. B105.6.4
AGCGATGAAGGTGCTGGTGAAGTGACGGAAGTCAATAGCGGTGAAGCAAAAATTTGATCAGGAGAGTATCTATAGTACCGCTCTGCGTTATTGAGTACGAAAGCATGTGTACACGAACCCTGGTTTATTAATCAGGGTCGTGTTTATTCTTAAACGATGTATCCTTTCTTCTTCTATGAATCCGCAAAGGCTTCAGAGTTCATAGATCAAATAAGAATACGGTGAACTTGGTTTTTGAAAGAAGCTAGAAATCATTTTTAGCTCTGTCATCCGAGATGAACTGACTGCAGCATTTTGCATTGCCGAAAAACTAATTGGTTTCTCTCCTCTTTGCTATTCTAATATGTCAGTCTTTGCTGCACGTTTTTCCTAACAGAGGAGCATATGCACGCATAAACAAAATCATAGTGAGTTACAAGAACTGTGTTCTAGAGACAAAGATGGACAAAAACATAGTATAATTCGAATGACTCAACCAATGCTCATTAACAAGATTTGTACTATTGTGTTTTATAATATGTTTGTCATATTGGGTTTTGAAATCATCTCGGAGGGTAATCAATGAATATACTTGTCACTGGTTGTGCGGGCTTTATTGGAAGCAACTTCGTGTATTACTATCTTCGCAAACACCCTGAGAGAAAGATTATCGGTCTGGACAACCTCACCTACGCTGGAAATATTGACAATCTATCTGGATTGACTGAAGAAGAGAAAAAGAGATTCAGCTTCATAAAAGGCAATATCTGCGATGCCGAACTTGTAGAACAGATCTTCAACGAGCACGAAATAGATGGAATAATAAACTTCGCAGCCGAGTCACACGTTGATAGATCGATCCACGATCCCCAAATATTTCTGAAGACAAACATACTCGGAACACAGATTCTCCTCGATGCCGCAAAAAAGCACTGGCAAAGCGAAAGTGGTTGGAAGTGTCTCGAAGATTCAAATAATTTGGCAAAAGCTCAAAGTTCTAATCCAGCCAATCTGCAAAGCTGCAAACCTGCCAAGTTCCTTCAGATTTCAACCGACGAAGTCTATGGAGCTCTCGGAGCGTCGGGATTCTTCACGGAGAAGACTCCGCTTGATCCGCACAGTCCATATTCTGCGTCGAAAGCGTCAGCCGATCTGATAGTCAAAGCCTATCACGACACTTTCGGAATGCCAGTCAACATTACAAGATGCTCCAATAACTATGGGCCATACCAGTTTCCAGAGAAGCTTATACCGCTGATGATAAACAACGCGCTCAACCACAAGCCTCTCCCGGTCTATGGAGACGGCAGACAGATAAGGGACTGGCTTTATGTTGAAGACCACTGCAAGGCAATTGATTTTGTTTTCGAGAATGGTAAGTCTGGGGAAGTCTACAATATAGGCGGTCACAACGAGAGGGAGAACATCTACATAGTCAAGAAAATAATCGAGATACTCAGAGAAAAGACGGGAGACGGAGAGCTAAATGAATCGCTCATAAAACACGTGACCGACAGGCTTGGCCACGACAGAAGATACGGCATAGATCCTACTAAGATAACTCAAGAACTTGGATGGAAACCCAGTATTATGTTCGATGAAGGTATAGAGATGACCATAGACTGGTATCTGAACAATAGTGAATGGGTAGAAAGCGTTATCTCGGGAGAGTATTTGGTGTTCTATAACAAAAACTATAAAATCTGATATAAAAGGACTGGAGGAGATAACTTGAAGGGAATAATACTGGCCGGTGGCGCAGGAACAAGACTTCATCCGATAACTAAAGCTGTATCTAAGCAGTTGTTGCCTATATACGATAAACCCATGATCTACTATCCCCTGTC
>NZ_JWIM01000152.1:0-1090 GCF_002896535.1 Mesotoga sp. B105.6.4
CCCGAAACTGAGGTTATCAATTTCGGTTCTTGGAACAGAAGCCGAGATTCCGTCAATAGTAACTCCTTCAACAAAAGCTACTCCCATATCCTTAGCCTTCTTCCGCCCCGACAAGTCCTAGAAGAACCGAAACCGAATCAATATCCGGAACCCTTTCGATTGGAATCTCAACGCCAAATGCTTCCTCCACTTCCATAATCAACTGAATGTGTCTTAGGGAATCCCAAGAAGGCACTTCCGCTTTCATGGTATTCTCGTCAATCTCTACCTTCAATACATCAGCGATTGTCCTGAGAACTTCGCTTTTCTTCAAGTTAACCTACCTCCAAAAGCTCAATTAAACCGCATTCTCTCGAATACATGAACAACACTCTTCGATCGTCTATTGCCGGCGCGGCTGATATAGATGTAATTGGTTTAAAACCCTGCTTACTTAGTTTATTTGCTGTTTCTTCTAATCCTTTTGTTTCATAACAAATGTGATATGTTCCTGGTCCGTTCTTCTCTATTAGTGATTTCACCGGTGAATCGTTACTCGTCGGTTCAATAAGCTCTACATGAACCCCCGAGTTTTCTAGAAAGACTATTCTGACTTTTCTGGAAACATCGTCAACCACTTCACCGATAGCTTTGTATCCTAATACTTCGAATTTCTGAATGCTCTTCTCGATTGAAGAAACTGCATAACCTATATGATGAATTCTTAATTTCACGTCTTAAGCTCCGAATAAAAAACCCTTTCAGGTTTTTCAGAAATTCTTAGACAATATTGCACCTTGCCATCCTCCTCCTTGACTCGTTTGTAGCCAAGAGAATCCCAAAAATTCTTTACCGGAGCACTCTTTTTTGTCGTTATATACTCTGCTTCGATTTCTTCCACTCCCATATTTGCAAGCATATTTTCGACATAATCTACGAATTGGTTTTCCACATATCTTCCCATTACTCTGCAACTCATAAGAAAGGAGTCTATTCTTGCCCGGCGACCATTTCTCTCAACTATCATAAGCGCAATCTTGCCATTGTCTCCGAATCTGTCTTCCATGGAAGACATTAAGACTAAATAATCATCGCTTTCAATCATTCTTCT
>NZ_JWIM01000153.1:0-1654 GCF_002896535.1 Mesotoga sp. B105.6.4
AGAAATAGATACAAACTACATGGAATTTCTGAATAGAGATGGTCATACCCTTAGCGAATTTCTTGCATCTAATCCCGAGGCAACATTTGCAGACTTCGAACCCTGGTGCGAATACAAAGCTATTAGTACGGATTTCCTGTCAATAATGAAACTTAAGGATACTACCGGTTCCACCGTTTATCTGAGTGGAGCCTACAAAAATTCTGCTGGAAAGAACATTGCCGATGGGAATCTCTGGTTTATCTACGTGAAGGTAAAGGCTATAACAGGAAGGACTGCCGCGGTTTTCAGCAGTGTCTCATTTGTTGATACTGCTTTGGTTGAAATTCCAGTTGATTCAAGTGATCAGGGACTTTTCATTGTGAAGTAATGCCGGAATAGGGGAAAGCGAGTAGATAAGTGGCCGGGGGAGGTAGTTGGATGAAAAGGGCAATCGGATTTGTCGCCATTGGTTTACTGGTTCTGGTAATTGCGGGATGTTTCTCACTAGATCAGAAAGCAGTTAATTCTGAAGAGGTTTCCTTCATTCTGAATGATGACGGCTCAATATCCATTAAGGCGCTGAAGGAGCTTACGGGGATAGATGTGATAGTAGCAGCCTCTATTGAAGAAGAAGCTATAACAGTTGACGATTCCCTCCTGAAGATAGTAACCCATAGCGATGAAGGCACAACGAGAATAGCAATAGTCTCGACTTCAGCAAACATAAGGGAAGGGGAAGAGATAGCCAGAATAGACGGTAATTTCACTACCTTGAAGAACCTGGTGATATCTTCTTCTGCTAAATATCTTGAAATGCCTTCGCCAAAGACTCAGGCAAAGCCTCCGTTCCCGGATGGTATAAGCATAGTAGACGGAAGCATAGACAAAGCCTCTAATGGCTACTTTCTCGTTCACGCTGAAAATGTCAATGGATTTGCCGGAGTTGAGATCACCATAACTTACGATCCACAATACATAATCATTGACAAATCTAAGGGAGAACAAGGAGTAACTCCTCTAAACTCATTCGGAACGGGACTACTAATAGTTCAACACACCGAAAACACGATTACGATAACCTCGGCCTTCAACTCGGCAAAGAGTGTCAATTGCGAATATATCTACCAGATACATTTCGTGGCCAGTCTCATAGAGGGAAAAACATTGATTGGACTATCGGGAGAGGTACGCGATGCAAACACCGGACTAATCCAAACAGTGTTTCATGATGGTGAGATTACTATAGGTGGTCCCAAACTGATTGGTGACTTTGATAATAGCAACAAGGTGGATCTTCCAGACTTCATATTGTTTGCCAGAAGCTATGGAAGCGTACTTGGAGGAGAAGGCGAATATATTGAAACATACGATATTGCGCCTGCGGAGGACAAATACCAGGGAGTATGGGCGGGAATATACGACAGCTGTGCTCCGGATGGAGAGATAGACCTTGTTGACTTCATAATCTTTGCAAGAAACTATGGGAAGAATAAGCCAAACGAACCGCCCTTCATATCTGTGCCCGATCAGCAGGTTGCCCAAGGTGACACATTGGAACTGGATCTTCTAAACTATTCATCCGATCCCGAAGGGGACAGCCTGTTGTTCATACTTGAGGTTGATTCCCCGGGAACGATAACCGATTCAATCTACTCATACACGCCGGATTTCG
>NZ_JWIM01000154.1:0-1501 GCF_002896535.1 Mesotoga sp. B105.6.4
CAGTGAAGAACAAGTCTGATAAGACTTGAGCATTATCAAGAGAGAACGCAATGCTCGATTACTAAGCGCGTATTTCATACAAGGTGATAACCATGAATAGCAGATTTTCAAAGAGAATATTCCTAACACTAATGTTTGGAATACTAATAGTTTCAGCTTCAACGGTTTTTGCTAACGAAGGGAGTTGCCTGCTTAAGATAGTTGCCGCCAATGATTTGGCAAAGACCGGGACTGTGTTTGTGGACGGAAAACTTAAAGGGCTGCTTGAGTTAGGAGAGTTAGTTATTTTTGATCTTGATATTGGCACCCACAAGATTACGGTTGATGGAAAACTAATCGAGAAGCAGGAAATAGATGTGGCTTTCGAGAATGCTTATGAATCAAAACAAATAGATGTGAAGGCTATTCCTGGTCGGCGAGCAGTGCGCATTATTTCCGAACCTTCAAATGCCCTTATTAGAGTTAATGAAGATTGGATTGGTCAAAAGACACCCTGGCAGATTGTGCTTGAAGTAGGTAGAACGTATGAGATCGAATTGTTAAAAGACAATCACGGAAGTACTGTCGAGACTCTTGACATATCGGAAAAAGGTGAAGTAATTGTACTGGATATTGCTGTCCCGGTAGCAACCCCACCAGATGAACCGAGGCTTGTTTACCCTTCTAATGGTGCAACTGATTTGACTATTGGTGAGGTGTTTTTAGAGTGGGAACACTTTGATACAGCACTGCAATTTGAAGTTGACTTCAACGGGGAAAGCTACACAACGCGAAGTTCTGTTATTCCTGTTCAGCTAATTGAGAAAGGCAGAGTGTACACGTGGAAGGTAACAGCCATAAATGAATTTGATAAGAGAAGTTCCAGTGAAGAGTTCTCTTTCACAACACTGCAGAACATGCTACCAAACGAACCATCATGTCTATTCCCTGGAAACGGTACTGATAATTACCCGGACGCTGTAATTCTTCAATGGGTTTGCGAAGATCCCGAAGGTGATAGGTTAAGCTATGATGTTATTTTTGGAGAAGGAGATGCTCTTTGTACAAGGGAAATCGGAATTCCAAGTTCTAAGTTATTGGTGAGTGAATTAAAATCTGGAACACAATATTTCTGGAAAGTAATAGCGAAAGATGATTATGGAGGAGTTACAGTAGGACCATTATGGACGTTTTCAACTAAGGCCAGCACGTCTACAGAAGATTCAAAAGCGGGTTCTCTTTTTGGTAATGAAAATAGCAGCGATGATTCTTGTCAAGTTGATGTACTAAAGGAGAAAATAGTTTCTCTTGAATGGGCTTTAGAGGAATTGAAGATTCTGGTAAGAGAAAACACAAGGCTTGTAGAAAACACGTTGATCTCACTAATAACAACAGGTTCTTCTGCTTGTTCTGCTGTCCAGGGATCGAATTACTTCACCAAAGAATTTGGCAAGGGTTTACAGATAAAGATTGAATCTGATTTCAAAGGAAGCAGTATTCTCCATGACAGCGATATCCTTAT
>NZ_JWIM01000038.1:0-36961 GCF_002896535.1 Mesotoga sp. B105.6.4
TCTCAGAAACGTATTTCAGTATCCTGTCAAGTTCGTATTCTTGCCACAGTTTCTTGTATATGACATGTCCCCAACCAAGGATCTCTTCTCCTTGTAAATCTTCAATAGAACAAACCTTCTTTCCACTAGCAAGCTCTACCAACCTTTGTCCAATTCTGAGCAAAGAAGGATTGTCCTCTACTCTTCCAAGGTTAAAGATAACCCTGTGACGACTCTTTCCTTCTTCGTCACGGTAAGATTCAACTAACTGAGCATACGTAAAGTTCTTAGATTTCGTGGGCTTTATAAACATGACTACATTATATCATACAAATACTCCTATAAGCAAGTACTAGTATAATTAATAGCCAACTATATCTTATAATCAGTTGCCACTACAAAATATAGACAAAAAAATAGCGTTTACGAAACCATGCGGGTTTGAGACGCTATCTTCTTTGTTTTATGGGTCCAAGTGATAAAGTCAAGAAAGGCCTCAGAAGTGCGGGAAGCTTTCGAAAGTTAATGAGAGTATGCGTTATGGTCACATATATGCGAAATTACTGATATAGATTCTAAATATACTTTGTTTTCCCTCGCTAGATCTTGCATTCAACACATAATGTAACTTTTGCGGCAATGAGTCGGATTAAAATGCTTTGTCGAAGTCCCTTCAGAGAGTCATCAGTGCAAGCAATCTCACCAAAAAATTCTCCAGAGGCGGATTATGAGATCAGTGTCTAAAAGTATACAGTTCATCGATGAGAAATGATATTAAATGACCATGAAATCTCAATTTCTAAACCCTTGGAGTTCGAGTGCTTTTCATTCCGCTGATGCTAGACTGAATTAAAGAAAGAAATACGCCCTTCTCTGTTCCTCACTCATACTCTCTCTACACATTCAGGCTCCTTGGATAGTTTATGAACTGGCTATTGGAAGTTTCATAGAATCTTGTGAAGGATTACCAAATGTTGTTCATGGAGGAGGGATGAAGATGAAAAGAGCTTATGTGTATCTTGTCGTTGCATTGCTTCTTGTTATGATCACCGGTTGTCCCGCTTTCTGGAAAGCGGCCGATGCGACTCTTAAAGAGCTTTTGTACAACGGAGTTGAAGTTCCGGAATTCAGCGCGAAGAAAACTGACTATTCGATTGTGCTTCCGTCGGGCACAACTGAACCGCCGACCGTTACTGCCGTTCCCGCAGTTGAAGGGGCGAACATAGTTATCTCTAATGCAGAGACGCTTCCCGGAACTGCAACGGTACTGGTCACCTCTCTTAACGGAAAGGAGAGTTTAACCTATAGCATCTTCTTTACAGTTAAGGTTGTGATCTCAATCACGGCAGATCCTCCGAATGGGGGAGAGTTCAGTGGAGACGGCGAGTACATCTACGGAGATCTCGTTACGATAATGGCCACGCCATCCATTCATCACACTTTCAGTGGTTGGTATCTCGACGAACCTGAAGAAGCGAGTTTTGAGGAAAGCGGTGACGATCCTATTTACACTGAACCAGTTGTTTCTTTTCAGGCTCTGAAGGATGTTAGCCTGATGGTAGGATTCAATCCAATGCAGTACACTTTCAATCTTGTGCCTGTTCCCCCTGAAGGTGGAGAAGTGGCCGGCGGAGGAGCTGTAGATTATGGGGATTCTCTAAATCTGAGCGCATGGTCTAGTGAAGGCTATGGCTTTGCAGGATGGTGGATTGACAGCTATATGTTTAGTGATCAAGCCGTTGACATGGTTAACACCATCGAAATCCTCGAGCATACTGAATGCATAACCTGTACGGAATTCACAGTAGAGGGTAGATTCGATCCTTCGGCCCCACAGTGGCATCTCGACGTCACAATCGAGGCGACTCCAGTTTATGGCGGTGAAACCTGGGGTGCGGGATTGTATCCTTACGGAAGTTACGTAACTGTCGTGGCTACACCTTCAGACCATTTCAATTTCGATGGGTGGTACTTTGACGGGGTACAGCTAAGTGAAGGCGCCACTTACACTTTCCCCGCAAATGAATGGTACACTGAGGGTGCCACATACACCGCGATTCCCTTACAGGGAGTATTTGAAGATATACAATATTCATTCAATGCGGTTGCAGAACCTCCTGAAGGCGGAACGGCAACCGGCGGAGGTACTGCCTCTTATGGAGACAACGTTTCATTCCTGGCCGTACCAAATGAGTTGTACACATTTGAGGGTTGGTACTACGGTGAGGAAAACATGAGTGGATCCCCGAGCTTCACCCTTGACACCGCCAGCTTTCTGGATACTCATACGCTTCCCGTAACCAGTACAGAAAACACCTTCATCTTTACGGCGAAGTTCCAACCTCAGACCCCGCCACCGGGATGGCTACTGATTACGATCGATGCTTCACCTACGGACAAAGGTGAGGTGAGCGGCGCAGGCAAATATTCGTATGGAGAAGATGTCACGCTTGGAGCAACGCCGATTGAGCACTTTGATTTCGGAGGTTGGCACACTGACGGAGAAATGTTGAGTGAGGATCTTCCATACACATTTAACACATCGGAGTGGCTGCCGACACAGGGTGTGACCGATACCCTTCCAATAGTCGCTTGGTTCCCGCCGGTCTTCTATCATTTCAACGTAGTTGCAAATCCTCCCGAAGGCGGGGAAGTTATGGAAAGTGGTGTATTCATATACGGCGATCCGATGACGCTGGGTGCGGTTCCTAATGACAATTACGTATTCAGGAACTGGACTTTTGAGGGAGCTGAGTTCAGCGATAACCCATTATGGGAAGGGAATTCCACCTTCTTCCTTGCTAGATCGACTTGTATCGGCTGCACTGAATTTACCATAGTTGGCAATTTCGACCTGGATGTGCCCGACACAATTACTGTGAACTTGAGATCTGAACCACCGGAAGGTGGTCAAGTTAGCGGAGGAGGTCAATTCCCAAAGGGGTCGAGCACGGTTATAAGTGCGATGCCGAATCCTGGATATGGATTTAGTGTCTGGTGCTACGATCCATGCGGGAGCGTCTTCAGTGAGAGTCAGACTCTTACTATAAGCAATCTGCAGGAAAACATTAGCCTGTTTGCATCATTCCATCCGCTTAACTAGAACCTCTCTGCGCGTGAAAGCGAAGCTTTGTTGATTCATTTTGAGAAGCGTGACATATAAACTGAAGACAGGAGTATCGGATAATTGAGAAAGCCTGGGGAACGAATCCTCAGGCTTTCTTCTCTACAAAACCGATTCTGAAACCGTCTGGGTCTTTGATTACGAATTTCAGGATTCCATAAGGAGTCGTTTCAAGTGGAGTATCGATCTCAACAGAGTCTTTGATTCTGTTCCAAAGCTCTTCGATACCGGTGATTCGGAAGTTCAAGATGTCTGAATTGCCGTTTCTTTTCAATCCCGGAGTTTCGATTATCCCAAAGCCGTCCGTTCCATCGAGTTTATAGGACTGCCACCTGGCGTGGTGGGCGCTGAAGAGTTTAGAGGTATGAGGATAGAGGTATGAAGAACCCAGAATCATCATCCCACTCCTGATTTTTGGCCTCAACCAAGAAGAACAGATCCTCGCTCTGGAAGATTCAGAGAAGAACTAGCCTCTCCTGATCTTCCGACCTCCGACCATTAAACTCTAACCTCGTCCTTTGTTGCTAATTTGAGGAAATTACGCTGGCAAATTCCTGAAGCTCATCCGGAGAGATCAAGTAGTATGTTTCCTCGGATTTCATGACGAAGACTTCCGATCTTGCAGTCATGATGAAGGCCTTGGAGCCATTTCTGAGTCGGAACCAACCCACTTTGTATAGACCTGTAGATGCTCCGTTGGTTCTTACCGTCGGCTCGAAGTCTCTCTCTTCCGTCCAATCGATAATCCCCACAATTTCGGCCGAATCTATCGCTATCGTCTTCCTTCCGAAGGGAAGTGCGTTCAGCACAACACTTTCGCCGTCGCATTTCACGGCATTTGTGAATGGAAATATCAGGAAGATAAATATGAAGAAGACGAACAGGCCGCCCGTGATGATTAGCGAAAGAGTTTTCTGCCAGCCCTTTGTCTTGAACAGGGAGAAAACGAATATCACCGCAACGAAAACAACGATGCCAATATTCAGCATAATCGCGGATGTTGGTAATGAAAACTTGAATACGACTGTCTCCATATCTTACCTCCTCAAAGGAAATTCGATTCAATTATTACACATTCGAATTATTCTGATCTTCATATGTTGTTGAGATCATAAATTAATGGCGGTTAAATACAGAGAGTTAGTTATCTGGAGAGTTGAAAGTTTAAAGCTCTTGTTGAAGTGATAATCGATCCAAATGATAGAACATGGATTGAATTCCATGCTGCATACAAGATTAGAAGCTGTTTCGCACCGCTATTCAATCAAGATTATGTGAGACTGGATGTCATAGAATGAATTTGAGATTCTCCACAGCGAGTGTCTTCTTTCTTATCTGAAGCTGCTCCTGGAGATTGTTGGTACGCAATTTTTTTGGAGGTGTGTCCATGAAGAAGTGGTACCCGTAGTCGTGATTCTGGTGTTCCTGCTTGGTGGGCGTTTCTCATTTGCCGACATGCTAGATGAAATTTGAGAAGGAGTCATTACTGATGCCTATGGTAACTATGATACGGTTCTAGTGATTAACTCAAACAACACCGGATCTATATCGTTCGACAATGACTCTTACAGCGTGAACATAGTAAATAGAAGAGCCAACCGAAGCTTTGTCGGGGAGTACGGCTGGTACGACTCCTATTGGAGAGAGAGGATAATTCAGGCCGAGCTGGTAAACTACGGATAAAGATATACGATGATTACGACAATCTTATCAGTGACGGCTTCCTGTACAAATAGCCCTGTCCTGCTGGTTTAGATTCGGACGCTCCGCTACCGAAAGAGCAAATAGCATTTCCAATGATATGACTCTCAGACTTTGTTCTGGGAGTTATGTCTTTGTACGGCAGACTCTGAATCCAAACAGATTGGACTTGCTTTCTTGAGAGCTGTAGCTCCGAAGAGTTACCCTCAGCACGCCATCCCACCAGCCTCTCCCTCTAAGCACTTTGTTTCCCAGTGCCTGATTGAATGGATCCTTTTCAGGGCTTCTCAGGTAGAAGAAGGCATCATATACGTCTGAGCACCATTCAAAGACGTTACCACTCATATCGTGTAGTCCCAGTTCATTTGGATCTTTCTTGCCCACTTCATGGGTCATATCTCCCGAATTGTCTGCGAACCACGCTATGAGGTCGGCTTCGTTTCCGCCCGAGTAGAGGCAACCTTCGCTCTTGCTTCCTCCCCTTGCAGCATATTCCCATTCCGCTTCGTTGGGCAACCTGTATCCGACTACCTTAGATGGATCGGCCATCATCTTCCCGTTTTTGTCGAGAAAGTAACCATTATCGTCGTAAGCCTTAGAAAGCTTTTCCCTCTCGCTCAACCGGTTGCAGAAAGCTATGGCGTCCATCCAAGTAATGTTGATAACCAGTCTCTTATCCCTTCCCCAGTTTTCATCTCCGGGAAGAGTTCTCTCTGTCTCCTTACAGAAGAGATCATACTGGGCAAAGGCAATCTCATAATTCCCCATTTCGAAATCATAGGAGATCGTTACTTCATGAGCAGGTTTCTCGTCATCCTTTCCATTTCCCCATGTGTCACCCATAGTGAAGGAACCGTTTTCCACGAGAACCATATCCACGATGCTTTCGGCCGGAGGGGACTCCTTTGCCGGTTTCAGTGCAAGCAATAGAACAGTGACGAGGATGGCTATAGATACTATCGAGATTAGGATTGACGTTACCTTCTTCATGAGATCGCCTCCTTAAGACTGGCTCCACACCAGTTTAGGCAGTGAGTCTGAGGATCGGTCTGTAAGGAATGGCGCGGGGCCTTGATTCAATATATCATCAGGTTTCGATAGCGCAAAGAGATCTCTAATGTAAATCAAACGACTTGGTAACACTATCGGTCAAAATGAGCTGCTGTAGACTGAACCTTAAGAGCGTCTTAACTTCTATCACTACCTTAGCGTGATCATGATTACGGTTACTGGCTGCAGAGATGAAAGTTGAGAATCCGGCCAAACAAGTTCGATCCAAATCCGATCCCCTGGAACGTTTCATTTTACACACAAGATATCTCTCCGATTTTGAATAGCTTTGTGATAGTATTTTTCTGGCATTTGCAACACCAAGACAGCCACGTAGAATCAGATATTTCCTCGAAAATCGAAATACGTGTTTCAAGCAATACATAGCTACTTATACAGCCCATGTTATTTGGTGGTTCCTCCGTTTCTAAACCTGTTCTTCGAAAGAGAATCTAAGAGGAGATGATGGTATGGAATTTCAGGGTTCCAGGTTATTGAGAAAGGTGCTTGTCGGTGCTACTGGTGGTGCCATTGCCCTTACATCAGCAATGGCAGCCAATTACGAGGACACAATGGCGCTTCAGACTGTGAAGCCGGCGCCAAATCTCGAGGAAGTGATTCCGCATCCTGAACAGAGGGAAGAGGCACTTGCCAAACTCGCCGAATTCGTTAGCAGAACGGGAAGGCAGCCGAATATCCTTATTTATCTAATGGATGATGTTGGATGGGGAGATCTGGGAGTCTACGGAGGGGGAGTTGCCGTCGGAGCACCGACTCCAAATATGGATGCTCTTGCAAGAGGCGGACTCATGCTTACCTCTGCTTATTCACAGCCTTCTTCTTCACCAACCAGAGCGACTCTTCTTACAGGGCAGCTCCCAGTCAGGCATGGGATACTAAGGCCGACTCTTTACAATGAACCCGGAGGGCTGACAAATGCAGTTACACTTGCCCAGTTGTTGAGCGATGCCGGCTACGTTACTCAAGCTGTGGGAAAATGGCACATGGGAGAGAACCCCGGTTCTCAGCCACAGAACGTCGGATTTGATGACTTCTCGGGTTTTCTCAGCGTTTCGGATCTCTACACAGAGTGGAGAGATCCTTACTTCTACCCCGAAATCGTTTACAGCGAAGAGAGAACTGAAATGATGCGCGAGTTTGCTTTCGAGAAGTACTGGGTGCACGCAGAAAAGGGTGGAACCCTTGAACGGGTGAAGGAGATAGACATAGACGTCTTGTCTCATTTGGACGAGTACTGGAAGGACTACTCGATTGCCTTCATTGAAAAGATGGCCGATAGTGACCAGCCCTTCTTCCTTTATCACTGTACGAGAGGCGCTCACTTTGACAACTATCCTAGAGACGAGTACAAAGGGTCATCTCCGGCAAAACAGGTTTATAAGGACACGATCATAGAGCTCGACGACATAATGGGGGAGCTGGTGGATGCCCTTGAGAGAACGGGACAACTTGAGAACACGCTCATCTTCATAGCTTCCGACAATGGTCCCGAAATGGAATCCTGGCCTGACAGCGCCTATTCGCCATTCAGAGGGGCGAAAGGATCTACCTGGGAAGGCGGGGTCAGAGTTCCGGCGATCTTCTACTGGAAGGGTATGATAGAACCCGGGCGCGTCTCGGACGGATTATTCGATATCGCCGACATCTTCAATACTTGTTTGACACTCGGCGGAGCAACCGACTTCATTCCGACGGACAGGTACATAGACGGAATTGACCAGACTTCGTTCCTTCTGGCAGAGGAAGGTTTTTCAAACAGGAAGTACATTTACTACTGGCTAATGAGCTACTTCTCCGCTATAAGGCTGGCTGAATACAAGTATGTGCAGTTCGCTGAGTCGGATTCGGGCGAGGGAATCGTGAATCCTGGAGGTTTCACCGGTTACATGATGGCCTTCCCGTATTATCACCTGTACAATCTCTACCTGGACCCGAAAGAAGAACACAACGTGTCGATAAGAAAACTTGTTTACACAGATCTTTTCATAGAAGCGATGCAAAAACACATAGCGACGTTCCGAGATTATCCACCTGTTGTAAAGATAATCACGGGACATTAAACCGATCTGGACCCAGGATTTTGGAGGTATAGAAGATGGAAATGGGCGCAGCCGATAGGAGAGCTCCAAAAAGCATTACGGCATTTCACGTCATGGCCAAGCCGACAGGAGCTCTGTGCAATCTCGACTGTGCCTACTGTTTCTATCTACATAAGCAAGAACTTATCAACAGCAGAAGAGTTATTAGTGACGAGGTTCTAGAGAGGTTCATCTACGAGTACATCAACTCACAAACAGTTCCAGAGATAGTCTTCACCTGGCAAGGAGGGGAACCTACTCTTCTCGGTGTAGATTTCTTCAGGAGGGTTGTCGAATACGAGAGGCTGTATTGCCCTCCAGGCAAGAAAGTTGCAAACGACCTTCAGACAAACGGAACATTGCTCGATGAAAAGTGGTGCGAGTTTCTCAAAGAACACAACTTCCTGGTTGGGATAAGCATCGATGGACCAGAGAGACTGCATAACGTTTACAGAAAGACAAGGAGAGGAGACCCGACCTTCCAGAAGGTCTTCAATGCCATAAAGCTTTTGCACAAGTACGAGATTCCCTTCAACACCCTGACCGTGGTCAACAGAATAAACGCGAAGTATCCTAGAGAAGTGTATCGTTTTTTGAGGGATACAGCCGGTTCAACCAGAATGCAGTTTATTCCTATCGCAGAACCGAAGGTATTTAATAGCTCGCCCACTACATTCATTTCCGAAGAAAGCATGCCGACTACAGGATCTTCCGAAGCCCTGCCAGGTAAGCATGGTTCGCTCGTTGCCGATTGGTCGGTCGTTCCTGAAGACTACGGGAGTTTTCTCAACTGTGTTTTCGATATCTGGTACAGGGAGGATATTGGCAAAGTCTTTGTCTTTCTCTTTGAGTGTGCTCTTGCCCAGTGGCTCGGTATGGAGGCATCGTTGTGTATCTTCTCCGAGACTTGTGGAAGGGCACTTGCACTGGAGGCCGATGGAAGCCTGTACTCCTGCGATCACTTTGTCTATCCCGAGCACAGGCTTGGGAACATTAAGGACCATAGGTTGCTCCAAATGGTAACTTCCACATCACAGACTGTCTTTGGAGTTTCGAAGGCTGCCGCGCTTCCAGAATACTGCAACAGGTGCGAATATCTCTTTGCCTGTCATGGAGAGTGTCCAAAGAACCGATTCGTCAAAACGCCAGACGGAGAACCGGGATTGAACTATCTCTGTGCCGGACTGAAAAAGTACTTTCATCATATATACCCATATATGAAGGAACTCGCGGAAATCCTCAGGGCAACGAAACAGAAGAAAATCTAACTTTCCTTACCGAAAGAATTCAGCGTTTCAAGAAGTTTGCCGAGGATCTCGTTTGCGACTTCTCTTTCTTTTCCCGTAATGGAATTTGCCACAGGTCCGTAAATCCCTGCAAGCACTGCCATGGACTCTTGAAACAGCTCTTTTCCCTTCGCGGTTATCGAGACGACGTTGGCGCGCTTGTCCTCAAAGGACTGCTTTCTCGTTATGGGCTTCCTCTTTTCCAGTCCGATACATATCACCATGGTGTTTGTTGTGTCCGTTTCGAGATGTGAGGAGAGCTGCTTTTGGATCATCTCCCCGAGGTTCGAAAGAACGAGCAATGCGCCGAACTGCGGGTAGGTAATACCTAGAGGTTCCAGAGCAATCTGTGCATGTCTGCTTAGATTTATGTGCAGAGAAGCTATTTTCTCGAATAGGCTTCCAATCTTGTCATCGAAGATCATTGGATAACCTCAGAAACCTCTTCAGCAGCCTCTTGGTTGCGATAATAAGATCGAGTGTGGCAAACGCAATCCCTGTAAGGATAATGGAGCTATACGGTGCAAAAGAACAGACAGAATAGTAGCCGAGGCAATTGGGCTTCGAAGCTTCCCAGGGGAAAAGTGTGGCGACAGCTGGTACGAGCGGGGAAATCGCTACAATCAACAGGATACGGTTGATAAGTTTTTTCATTACTTCCGATTCCTTCTTCTCTTCCTTTCACAGGCCGGAAGCGATCCGACTCTCTCGTGCTTGCTCCGGCATTTATCCCATACACCGTGGAACTCGAACTTCGTTTTTCTGCAGGGACAGTCTCTTGCTGTTCTTCACCTTCTTGAATAAGCATTGGTAATTATCGTAATTAGTATTACCAAGAAGATAACAACTGTTTATTGGAAGGATAACATTCGTGAGACAAAGCGACCTTGCAGCAATTTCAGGAAGAGATGGACCAATCCAAGAATTCCAGACACGAGATTTACTGTTGAATGATTACCCAAAATCTACTATAATCCAATTAAGCAAGCACTTAATTGGATTGGAGGAAACTTCTCATTGACTCTTGAAATAGATGTTTTGAAGGCTATTGCGGATAGCACAAGGTTCGAGATAATCAAGCTGCTTCTTCAAAGAGACTTCTGTGTGAAAGCTCTTGCAAAGAGAATGGGAGTGTCTGAATCAGCCATATCACAACATCTGAAAGTGCTACGTGGCGTTGGCCTTGTAAGTGCAGAGAAGCGGGGTTACTTCACCCATTACTCAATGAATAGAGAGCCCTTGAATAGACTGGCAAGCCAGCTTACCAAGCTTAGCGAGGCGACTTCCGATTCGGATCTAGTAGCCGAATGTTCTGCCGAATGAGAGAGGATACAAGGTGGAATCTTCTTCCTTTCAGCAGGCACGCCTTTCTAATCCGAATTTCACTGAATATGTTTTATAAATAAGCGATTTATACGGGAGGAACAAGAGTGAATATCATCGAAGTTTCACGTCTCTCAAAAGACTACGACGGATTCAAAGCGGTCAACGGAATCGACTTTTCGGTCTTGAAAGGAGAGGTGTTCGGTTTCCTCGGTCCCAACGGTGCCGGAAAGACTACAACGATAAACATGCTTACAGGTCTTGCAAGACCGACATCGGGAAGTATAAGTATTGCGGGCGAAGACGGCATCAGGGAGATCAAGAGAGTGCAGCGGATAATAGGAATTGTGCCCGATGAAAGCAACCTGTACGATGATCTGAGCGGCTATGAGAATCTGGTCTTCTGTTCGGCTCTTTACGGAGTAAGAAAGGCGGCGAGGGAAGGAAGGGCCAGAGAGTTGCTTGAGCTGTTTGGGCTCGCAGATACAGGCAAGAACCCTTTCAAAGCCTTTTCCAAGGGTATGAAGAGAAAACTAACCATAGCTGCAGGCATAATTCATGATCCGGAGATTCTCTTCCTGGATGAACCCACAACTGGTATAGATGTAGAGAGCGCGAGGCAAATAAGAAGACTGGTAAGGGAATTGAATGACAGGGGAACGACCATATTTCTTACTACCCATTACATTGAAGAAGCGGAGAGGTTGTGCGACAGGATAGGGTTCATAGTCGGAGGCAAGGTTGTAAAGATTGGAACCGTCAGCGAATTGATGAAAGATGCTCAGAAAGAGAGCATAGTCGAGCTGACTCTCGGGAAGGATCCTTCGGAGTTCAAAACTGAAGTGTCAGAAGAGTTCAGCGATGTGTCCATAAGCATGCGTTCCGACAATACCATTAGAATAGCTTCTCGGGAACCAATAAAGCTGATGCCGTTTATGAGCTTCTTCAGTTCCAGAGGTATCGATGTTTACGAGGCTAAGATTATTCAGCCTTCTCTTGAAGAGGTCTTTGTTGAAGTGACCGGAATAGAAGTCGATAGAATGAAGAAGGAGAAGGAGGGAAAGAAGAGATGAGCAGTGCACTCGCTTACTGGACGATACTGATGAAGGATATGAAGAACTACTATTTGAAACCGCCCAACATAAGCTGGGGCATTATCTTCCCAATTTCCTGGACGCTGATGTTCTTTGTTCGATCGGAAGGTCCTGTGGACATAAGGGGTATTTTGCCCGGTGTGATGTCGCTTTCCGTTCTCTTCGGAACTACTTCGATGCTTGCGGTAACGATTACCTTTGAAAGGAAGAGCAGGTCTTTCGAGCGGTTGCTTCTCGCTCCCATCAGCTTGAAGCTGCTCATGCTTGCAAAGACGACTGGGGCGATACTTTTCGGGATTATCAATGCTTTCATTCCCGTTCTCTTTGCCCTCTTGATTGTCGACTTATCTGGAATAAACTGGTTCCTGGTTTCAGTTAGCGTTCTGTTGATTGCCGTGACTTCGACCTTTCTTGGTCTTTTCATTGCCGTTTCGGTCAACGAAGTATTCGAGGCGCAGACGTTTTCTAACTTCTTCCGTTTCCCTATGATGTTTCTCTGCGGACTCTTCATTCCGATAGAGAATCTTCCGGTCTTTCTCAGACCTTTTTCCTTCATCCTTCCTCTGACATATGGTGCCGATTCTCTTAAACATGCGATAAACGGAAATGGAATTATAAACCCTCTGGTGAGCGTTTTTATACTATTGGGCTTTGCCGTGTTTCTCTTTCTGATAAGTACACGGAATATTGAGAGGAGATGGATTTACTAGCCTCCGGGGTTACATGAGTCCGCTTTTCCGGAAACTCTATGAGACCGAACGTTCTGTTTTCCTTTCGGTTGAGGCTGCGCCGATCTTCTGATCAAATATCTCCTTGAGATTCGACTCTGTTCTTGCCTTTGTCTTTTGCTTCATACAAAAGGCGGTCGGTTTTCTGAATGAACTGAGTTGCGTCTTCATCTGACCAGCTGCACACACCGGCGCTCATCGTTATTGGAGGGTCTGTGGTTTCGGCCAGCTTCTCCCGGAGACGATCTGCGGTTGATCTTGCCATCTGCAAATCACTCGAGGGTAGAAGAACAAGAAATTCCTCCCCGCCGTACCTGAAGACAAAGTCAACCTCTCTAAGAGAAGACCTGATCATGCCCGCCACATTCTTGAGTGACATATCTCCCTTAAGGTGGCCGTAAGTATCATTTATGTTCTTGAAGTTGTCAAGATCTATCATGATCATGGATAGTGGAGTTCCGTATCGCGAGGCTCTCTTTATCTCTCTTTTAATTATGGGATACATCTTTTTCTGGTTTAGGAGGCCCGTCAATGGGTCTATCTCGGCCTGTTTCTCGAGCAACTCATTTGCATTCTTCAGTTTGCGGTCGATTTTTAGAAGTTCTCTGTACTGACTTTCGATCGTTGCCTTTGCCTCCTGAAGCTCAAGGTTCTGATTGCTCAGTAGCTGTATTTCGTGCATCTTTTGTTGAAATCTGAATGAAGCCCCCAATTCAGCAGCCTTGGCGCTGCTGGATTCTTTGTAGAGCTTCTGGGATAAGAGGTCAAGTTCCTTGTAAAGCTCAAGAGCCAATCTTCCTTCTCCTAGCTCTTCAAGAATAGTGATCTTCTTTCTTATGGCTTTCGGTATCTTAGACATAAATCCCGATTCCTTCTGATAGTCTATGTAAGCATCCAGTTTGACAAGAGCTTTTTCATAGCACTTGGTCCCGATGTAATAATCTATTTTCAGAAGATTGAATTCCGCAGTCTTGGCCGGATCATCGATTTCTTCTACAAGGGGTTCGGCCAACTTCAATACAGCTGGAGCCTCTTCATATCTTCCTGAGACTATAAGCGTGTCGGATAGATTGAAATAGCTATTGCATAGATCCGCAGTCTGTTCCAGAGCAAGCTTTATCTCTATAGATTTGCTAAGGCAGTTTATGGCTTCGTCAAATCTTTCCAGATTCTTTAGAGCTATTGCCTTGTTGTTCAGAAAGTATGCTATCGCGAGATCATCGCCCTTCATTCGAGCGTATTCAAGAGCCTTGTCGGTGTATTCGAGGGCTTCTTGAAACCGCTCCATGTAGACATAGACACCGCCAATGTTTCCGATCACATCGTTAACGTCATCGGGTGTCCCAAAGTCTCTGAAAAGAGCCATTGCTTTCAAGGCATACTCGATCGATGCATCGTAATTGCCCACAACGCACGAGAACTTAATCATGTTATGCGCAACGTTGGCCAGCTCAATACATTCAGGGGGTTCAATTCTAGAAAGCTCCACTTTAACAGTTTCCGAGGCGAGAAGAGGTTTGCCCTCTTTGAACATTATCTTCGAAAGCTCATTCAAGATTGCAAGCTTTTTCCTGAAATCCTCATAGGGGACTTCTGAATAGGCTTTCATAATCTCTTCGATCGACCTCTTCTCGTTCATCATGGCCTCCCGCGCATCTGTCGTGCAACATTCTTTGCTCATCTTCAACAATACAGAAATTGTAGGCGCTTGCAAGCAAACAGAGAATGACCTGCAAATCCTTCGACTGCCAAGTTGATAATATGACGACAGAAGGTCAGTTCAAATGATTGAAATTCATGCCATGTTCGGTATGCAAATTCATGCCATCAAGAAAGAACGGGCGTTCGGAGTGGGCAGGAGGCTTTTTGAAAGCCAGTCACGATACGCGTCCCAGTCTCGCCTTCGCAAAAGCCAGTCGTATCACTTCGCGGGTATGAGGCGCAGGGAAGAACCGGGTCTGGGGTCAAGGGTCTGGTTAGATCTCTAGAAGCCGTTCTTGGGAGAGCAGCTGTTTGTTCGAAAGAGCCGCTCATTCCGACGAAGCTCCTGGTCGAAATCTTGATGCTCTTACTTCAATGGCCCTAACCAAGAACGAAGAACAGATCCTCGCTCTGGAACGAATAACAGATTCTCCTGGTGAACTGAGAACCATTCAACGGTGAACCGCTTTCTTTGCTCTTTCCAACCCCCAATTTGCCATCCCCGACCCCGGTTCCTCCAAAGCCCAGATCCTGAACAGGAGCTCTTCAGGATGACAAAGTAAGTTCGTCCTGATCAGATTACTTTAATTTGCTGGCTCTTTTTCTTTGGTTTTTGCCTCCTGGTGCGTAAGCGCCAGCATCACTTCCCCGGATTCCCTTCCGGGCATCACTTCCTCGCGCCAGCGAGCCTCACTTCCAGGCGAAGCCAGCCTTGCATATTATTCCGCTCTTTCCAACCTCTAACCTGCAACCCCCGACCCCGGTCTTTTTTCTTAAACTTGCATCCTGCAACTGATATTCGCTCTTTCCAGCCCGCTATCTGCTACCCGCGATATGCTATTATTTTTACACTACTTCCGGAGAGGGTGAGAGGATGTTTGAGTATAGAAGGATCGAAAGTGTGAAGGACTATCTCGATCTTATGAGGTTTTCTTTTGGGATTCCTGGTGGCTGGATGAGATCTGCGTCGAAACATGCAAGTGAAGTCTTCGATGACAATCTAAGAGACCCTATTGGGGCTTACGACGAGTCGATTCTTGCGGCAGAGTTTTTGCTCTTCTCTTTGAAGATGAGGCTAAGACAGTCGGTCATCTCTATGGGGGGAGTAGGAAATGTCTGCACAAGTCCTCTATACAGGGGCAAGGGAGCCGTCAAGTTCCTTATGGAAAGATCACTGGAGACTATGAGGGAGAAGAAGCAGGCAGTCTCGCTACTATACCCTTTCAATGCCGGCTTCTACAGAAAGCTGGGATGGGAGGAGTTTGATTCGATGCTCGGGGTTAAATTCTCTCCGGGTATGATTAACGTTCCTGAGCTGGATTGCGAAGTGAATATTGAAGAGATGGAAGATGCAGACAGCGAGATTAGAGAGTTCTATAACGATTATGCAAGCAGTCATTACACTATGATTCTGAGAGACGCCGAAATGTGGAAGAATGATTTCGAGTTTAGAACCGATGAGGATGTTTCGAAGAAATTCGTGAAATTCAAGAAAGATGGAAAGACCACAGGGATGCTTCGCTATGTTTTTCTGTACGACAGCTTTGACAAGGACAGATCGCTGAAGTTTGTAGTTACGATGTTCCTCGCGGATGATATAGTCACCAGACATGCAATGTTCCGTTTCTTGAAGGGACTCTCTCTTCAGATATGTCATGTTCACGCATATCTTCCTCCGGATTTTGTTCTCTGGCCATATCTAAACGATAGGCCCTCGGAGATGAATATCATTTTGAGAACCATGATCCGGATCGTCGATCTGGAGTTGCTAAATGGTCTGAAGATAGACGCACCAGACATGCGGGTCGGCATAAAGATAAGTGATAAACAGGCTTCGTGGAACAACGGTGTCTTCGAAATGTGTATGAAGGATGGTGAGCTCTGCTTCTCTCGTTCTGATTCTTATGATCTCGAATGTGATATTGCGACCTTATCCTCTGTAGTTGGTGGAAAGAGTGATTTCAGGGAGATGATCGAGTTTGGCAGAGTGAAGGCGACGAACAGCTACAGTGGTCAAGATCTTCCAAAGACTACGCCATTTGTGCTTCAACACTTCTAGGTCTTTCAGATTAAGATAAAGATGCCCCGGAGTCGAGCCGGGGCATCTGAATTTGTCAAATCCTTCCAACTCTAAACTAAACCCAATCCTCCGTCTGAAAGTATAACCTGGCCAGTTATCCAGTTTGATTCCTCCGATGCAAGAAATACCATGAGGCCGGTGTGGTCTTCGGGATGTCCTATTCTTCCGGCAGGGGTTCTTTCTTCTATTCTTTTCAGAACTTCTGGATGCTGTGAATAGAAAGGTGACGAAAAAGGAATGGTCTCCGTGGGGCCTGGTGCAATTACGTTCACTTGAATGTTCAGTGGAGCGAGTTCAAGGGCCATCACCCTCGAAATAGCTATGATTCCAGCCTTGGCAGCGCAGTGGCCAGCGTGTTCCCTCTCTGGAAAGAGCCCTCCGACCGAGGCCAGATTGATAATCTTTCCACCACCGTTATTTGCCATCATCTTTGCTACTGCCTGACTTACCATGAACACTATCCTCACGTTTATATGCCACTGTCGATCAATCTCATCAATTGGGTGGTTTAGAAAAGGCGCCCTGAATATGTAAGCGGGGCAGTTAAGAAGAATGTCTACCTTCCATGTATTCTCTTCAATCAGATTGGAGATCTCGTCCACATCTTTTTGATTGTCTATGTTTGCGCATATCGTCGAGCAGAATCCTCTTTTCGTTTGCTCGAGCTCTTCCTTAAGCGTTTCAAGCTTATCTTCGTCTCTATCCAGTATAATGACCTTCGCGCCCTCGTTTACAAAGGCTCTGGCGGCCGAGCCTCCGACTCTCCCGGCCCCGAAAATCAGTGCCGTTTTTCCTGTCAGTCTCTCACTCACAGTTCTTCACCCCTGATCGGCAATCGGGGGGAGAGTGAAGTCCTTTCCCCGCCTGATTGAGATTTCGTGCCAGTTGTTGTACTTCAAAGCCCCCTCGCATGCTGCCCTAATCGCATTCTCATTTGAAGGAGGCGGGTCCGGCCTCTCCCCTTTCGGTATGTTCGATCCGGCAGTGCAGATAGTCACGGCCTTGATCTTCAGGAGAGAAGAAAGAACGTATAAAGTCGCCGCTTCCATATCGAGCTGAAGAGCACCGGCGGCGATCCATTCTTCCAGCTTTCCGTATATCATAGATGGGAAGTTTTCTCTCAGAAGAGCGGGCTTCGTTGCATAGAAGGAATCCAGTGAAAGCCCCATGCCTACGTGGTAGTTTACACCGGAATCATCGCAGGCAGAAACCAGTGCCATGAGCAGTAGATAATCCGCCACAGCCGGGAAATTCTCCGGGATGAAGAGGTTTGAAGTTCCGGAGTATCTTATGCAGCTTGAAATAACCATAAGATCGCCGGGCTTCACATCAGGCGCCAATCCTCCGGAGGTTCCAACGCGAATTATCGTATTCACTCCAAGTTTGTTGAGTTCAACTACGGCGATCTCAGTCGAAGGGCCTCCGATTCCGCTTGAACATACTGTGATCGGCAGTTCCTTGTATTTGCCGGTAATCGTTATGTAATCCCTGTTGTTTCCAACCTCTTCGACATCGCTCAAGTACTCTCCTATCTCATAGACTCTAGCCGGATCGCCCGGTAGAAGAGCTGTCTCCGGGAGAGAGCTGGCAGAAATCTGCAAGTGATTCTTTGCCTTTTTTGAAGTGTCCATATAATCATCCTTTCAATCCAGTTCCGCTTATCCCCCGAACGAAATACTTCTGGAGGAAGAGGAAGAGAATGACCGGCGGAAGGCTTCCGGCGATGGCCGAGCTGAATAAGTTCGCCCAGCTGGTGTTTTCTGTTGATCTGTGTGCCGCTATGGCTACCTGCACAACTTCGAATCTGCTTGAATGGGTTGCTACAAGAGGCCAGAACAATGAGTTCCACTGGAACATGAATACCATAACAATCACGGTCACTATTGCCGGTACGCTCAATGGAATAGCTATCTTCCAGTAGATCCTGAACCAGGAGGCACCGTCAATCCTTGCCGCTTCCATTATCTCTGAAGGCACTTCGGAGAAGAACTGCCTGAACAGGAAGATGGCGAGGCCGTTGGCGACACCGGGAAGGATCAGGGCCCAGTAAGTGTTGTCTATCCGCAGCTGCTTAATGAGGATATAGAGGGGTATGACAATCGATTCGAAGGGAACCATGAAGGTTATCAGGACTATTGTGAAAAGGGCCGCCTTGCCCCTGAACTCGAATTTAGCGAGCGCGAATCCTGCCATTGAGGCCACAAGAATTGTTAGGAGAATCGTTGAGACTGAGACGAGAAGACTGTTCATAAGGGCCCTGCCAAAGTTCAGGTTTACGAATATGTGAACAAAGTTCTCTAACGTAGGATTACTAGGAACGAAAGTTCTCCAGGTGAGGGGGTTTGCATATTCATAGAGTGGGCTGGCTGGCCTCAACGCAGATGCGATTACCCATATAAGCGGGATCAGGAAGAAGAGGCTTATTATGCCTAGAATGGCGAATAGAACTAGAGTTTTCCACGGACTTCTTTTCTTCATGATTCCACCTCAATACTCGAATCGAGCCCTGGTGAATCGCAGCTCGAAAAAACTGAATAGAAGGATAATACCAAGCAAGATCGTGGTAATGGCCGAGGCTCTTCCCATGTCGAGATTGACGAAGGCGCTCTTGTAGGATTCGTACATGAGAAGGTTGGTCGAACCCATGGGGCCACCCTTGGTTATTATATATACCGGCGCGAAGCTCAGGAAGTTGAAAGCGGTATTTGCAACGAGAACGAACGATATGGTTCTCGTTAGCAATGGGAGAGTTATCCTGAACGTCTTCCTGAATGTAGAAGCTCCGTCGATGTCAGCCGCTTCGTACAATGTCTCCGGAATGTTCTGCAGTCCAGCAAGAAAGTACATCATCCAGTAACCGGAACTTCTCCATACGTTCAGCAGGACAAGCCCCCAAAGAGCCTGATTCGGAGAGGCGAAGAAGGGCTGGGGTTTGAAGCCAAACATGGTTAAGAAGCTGTTGGCCAGTCCGTTGTAGGGATCAAGCATAACCATCCAGATCACCGAAACGACCGCGAATGAAATCGCCGCAGGCAAGAAGAAAACTGTTCTGAAAAACTTGGTGAAGAAATGGCTTGAGTTAAGAAGCAGTGCCATTAATAACGATGTCAGCACGATCAGCGGGTTGACAACTATCGAGTAGATTAGGGTAACGGAAAACGATTTCCAAAAAACGGGATCGTACTTGAAGAGATATTCGTAGTTTTCGAATCCCACGAATGACTTTACCCCTGTGAAACTAGTCGTGGTGAGGCTCTCAATAACTGAAACGCCAATAGGCCAGATTTTGAAAACGACTAAGAACGCGAGCGCGGGGAGAACGAAAAGCCACGCCACTTTATTGTTTCGAAACATCAGCACACCATCCGAAATACCCTAAGGTCAAGTACGATCCCAAAATCGATTATCTGTATCTTCTAAGCTCTCTATCTATTCTTGCCGCGACTTCCTCAAGCGTGCTTCTCGGATCGGCACCATAATGAATTGAGTTGAATGCCTCTCTGAGCATGAGCTCATACTGAGAATAACCCGGTGTTCGCGGCCTCGGAACTGCCGTTGTCTCCATCTCAGCAATAAACAGCTGCCACATGGGGTTGTCGAATACCTGGGGGAGTGCTTCGTAAACATCGGATCTAGCAGGCGCTATTCCGTTTAGATTGTGCCATGTAATCACGGCGTCTTTACCAGTTATGAACTTCGTGAAAGCAAGGGCGGCATCGAGCTTCTTCGTCTTAGAGTTGATTCCGACATGCCAGCTGCCCGTAGGAGTTACCGCAACTCCGCCATCGAAGTATGGGAAGGGGGAGAGTCCGTAATCTAGATCGGGATATTGGAGCATTCTTCTTATGTTCCACTCGTTCCCCAGCATCATTGCTGCTCTTCCGGTTCCGAAATATTCTCGTGAGATAGCCGAGTCACTTAGACCTTGAGGGCTTACCTTCCATTCATTAAACAGCTTCCAGTAGAACGTCGAGCCTTCCACAAAAGCATCTGAAGTGATGTATCCCTGTGAGACAAAACCATCGTCAGATAGTACTGATGCACCGAGAGACTGAACCATAGGGAAGATAAGATAGGGTCTGTCTATCTGCTCAATTACCAGGCCCCAGATATCTGTTATGCCGTCTCCGTTCGTGTCCTTCGTAAGCTGCTTGGCAATTTCAGCAACCTCTTCCCACGTCAGCCTCTCTTCAAGACTCTCCGGAGGAAAGGGGATACCATATTCTTCAAAGATGGCCTTGTTATAGAAGAGACCTGCGGAAGAAGTTCCGTAAGGTACGGAGTAGAATGTTCCATGATAACTGCCCTCTTCTATGGAGGCATCGAACCAGGCTGCCATCTCTTCTTCGGAAAAGTGCTCGTCGAGAGGGAGAAGATAACCTCTTGCCGCGTAAGAAGCGGTATTGGGTCCGTCTACGATGTAAACGTCGGGAGTACCGTCTCCGGCGGCCAAACGGACTTCAATTGTCTGAAACAGCTGGCCAAAAGGAACGAGCTGAATGTCCACATCGATTCCCGGATTCTCGGCTTTGAACTCGTTGATCACCTGCATAACCTGATCTTGCGGCCATCCCATCCACAGAACTTCGAGCGTAGTAGCCGAAAGAACGACACCCAGTAAGAGAACGATTGCAAGTACGAGCTTCCTCATTTCGCCATACCTCCTGTTGAGCTAATGTATTAACGTCTTCTGATGAGCTTGAAAGTGAACTTTCCTGATGGCAAATAACTCTTCGAGTACAGAACCTTTCTATCTTGAACGTCGTAATGAATTTGCTCAAGCAAGAGCACCGAAGTGCCTACGTCGATCCTCAGCTTTCTTGACAATCCTTCGTCGGACTTGAAAGGAATGAGATCACACTCCGCATATCTTATGTCGATATTATAGTGTTTTCCAAGACCCTCAAAGACGGAACCCTGAATTCTCTCCGGATCTATTTGAGAAACGAATGATCTCGGGATTACGTCAACACAAACAGCAACCGGGATCTCGGAAGCGTACTTCACAGTCTCAAGAAGATATACTATGCTCCCTTCCTCCAGTTCAAGGAGCTCGCCGGCCCTTCCATCGCACACACACTCTTCGAACTGTATGACCTCGCTTCTTGCAGAATGGCCCTGAGATTCAATGAAACTTGCTATGCTTGAAAGCCTTTCTATACCACCCTTGATGATCGGGTATCTGTCTGTAACAAAAGTGCCGATCCCGTGCCTTTTGAGGAGGAGACCATCCTTCTGAAGAAGACCAATCGCCTCCCTTAGAGAGTTTCTGCTCACACCGAGCCTTCTTGCCAGGTCAGGTTCAGAAGGAAGCTTCTCGCCAGCCTTCAACTCTCCGCTCAGTATAAGGTTTCTCATTTCGCTATGGATCTTTCCCGAAAGAGAAGTATGAATATGATGGTTAAGATCGATATCCTTCATCTACACCGCCTCTCTTGTGATGTAGGATGTCCTACAAGTAGAATATACACTATTCATCGTCAAAAGCAAAAACTACAGAAACCTTCTGGTTTAGGGTAACCGTCAAAGAGCTGCCGTCCGAAGAGCCGATATTCGCTGATCGCAGGGAAGACAAGGATCCGTCGTCCGTCAACGGTCCACCGTCCTCCGAAATCGTCGTCGTAGTCAAAAAACCACGAGACGATGAGAGAGCACGAGACGGATGAGATTAGATCCAGGTTGAGTGCTCAAGCGAGGATTTAAAGAGTGGTTCATCGTTTCGAGCTGCGCGCCCAGGTTCTTGGTTAAGAACCATGAGATGATTAGAGAGCGCGAGAAAGCTGGAGTTAATAGTGTTGTTCGCAATCGAGAACGAAGAGCAGATCCCATTATGTAATGCTCATTTCAGCTCAAGTTTTTTGACCTTAACCAAGAACGAAGAACAGGTACTCGCTCTGGAAATAAGAATAGATACTTGCTCTGGAGTCTCTCTTTGGCTATTTGTACTCTTGCCAACAACGAACAATCCACCACCAACTATTTTTCAAGGTTCTTTCCCCAACGTCACCTGCTGGCACGTTCTTCAGAAGCCCCTGCCTGTTCCGAACAAAACTGAATTCTCTTCATCTAATATAATGGAGGTAATACACAAGTTTCTGGAGGTTGCGGTGAGGAGACTTATTCTGGCTATTCTCATACTCGTGTTCGTTTCAAGTTCTTTCACAGCGGTTCTGAAAGTAAGAGAGACAGGTGATGAGTTCACTTACGCTGAGGTTGCCGGGGGTACGATATACCTCCCTGTGGATACTACTTTCAGCTTCTTGCCTGGGTTTGAGCTTTCAGAAGGGGATTTTTGGGTAACGTTTGCGATTCAGGATCCGCTATTCAGATTGGCAAGCGGTGACGAGTTGAGCCCCTCTCTCGTAGAGAAGTTCGAATGGAGAGACTCGAACACGCGACTGTTTATCGAGTTGAGGAGAGACATTTTCTGGTATGACGGCACTCCTATAACCACTGCAGACATAGAGTATTCGGTTAGAGCGTGGCGCAATACCGATAGTTCTCCGTTATTTCAAACACTTAACGATCCTAGATATGAAGGGCTGACGATAATAGACAGCAAATCGGCGGTTTTCAGTTTCACTTCGGCATATCCTGAATTCATAAACTCCCTGAGGACGGGGATTCTTGCAAAACATGTTTATCAAGACAAGCTAGGAATTGCGCCCGAAAACCTCAAGACAAGTCATGAGATGGACAAGCCTCCTCTAGAAGCATCTTCGGGTCCGTTTCTTCTTGATCAGAAGAGTGTGAAGGGCAACATTGTTCTCAAGAGGAATCCGAACTGGCACGGAGGACATGCCGACGACCTGTTCCCTCTCGTTTTCGATAATTGGCCTGAAAAGAGTCTCCTTGATGAGATCAGGCTAGTTGAAGTGGCGGAACCTTCAGACAGGATCGAGATGTTCGAAAGGGGTGAGCTCCATCTGCTTTTCAACGGACCTGAGGAGAACGAAGCACTTATAAGGCTATCTTCATCAGAAACCTTCACTTCGGGAAGCTTTCCGGACGGTACTTATCATGTTGTTTTGATAAACCACAGGAACGAATTGCTTGCGGAGAAGGCGGTAAGACAGGCCATGAAGATGTCTCTAAACTATGAATCGCTTCTCGAAGCTATTCCAAATTCCATGAAGACGTTCATTCCTATCGATCCAAGGACAGCACTCTTCAAGACACTGGAGGCTCAGATAGTGGATCTCCCATACGATCCGGAAAGGGCGAAGAGTCTTCTTGCAAATTCTGGCTATCCTAATGGCATTACTTTGAAGATTAAAGTCTATCACGGAGTTGAGACGAGATTGCTTGAGGAACTAAGAAGAAGCTGGGATAGAATAGGGGTGAAGCTTGAAGTCGAAAAGCTTGATTGGGGCACCCTTCTTCGCGACATCAACGGCGCGGATTACGAGCTGGCCTACCTTCGAGTTCAGGCTTTCGAGTACCCTGAAATTGCTCCCTGGACCAATGAATACGAACATGATTTGAGTACGGGATGGGAAGTCGGTTATCTGAACCAGCAGATTTTTAGGATTTTGAGAAGAGCCGCTATAGAACCTGATTGGGCAAGTCGGACTCCTTATTATCTGGGCGCGTACAGGATCTGGACAAATGATGTTCCGGTGTTGATTCTGGCCCACAGTCTTTCTTATGTGTTCTGGAACAGTGAGCTTGAAGGTCCCGTTCCAGGGAGAGGAGAGCTGTACGAGAATCTCGCCGAGTGGTTTTTGAAAAGGTGAACTTGGTTGACTTGATTGATCATAGCCGACTGACAGATTGGTGACCCGCCACTCTTGCGCGGATATGAGAGGGATAATGCAGAGAGAGTTAGGATCCTCCGGCGAATGTATAGAGAGCACGGAGAATGAGTGAGATGAGGACACGGTCAGCAAGAAGTGAGATTGGGTGCGACTACAACCGTGGCTTTCTTGTTTTCAAACCGGGCGGCCCATCTAGAGCCTTTAGCTTGGGCAGGTGCAGCGATTGCATCCGACACTCACTTTGGCGGTGATCTGTCATCAAGAGAAGGCATTGAAAGCTCGACGTTTTGATGTTAATCAGTGATTCGGCAATTTGGTCGACCACAAGCAGTCACCATTTCTCTGGAGAAGAAATCTGTTTTGGTCAGCCCTTTGGGAGCAAGCTTCGAGATCGTGAAAGTTTTGGGAGTTCACAGTCGGCAACGATGAGGACATAAAGGGGGTATTCGAGATGCTCTATCTTGAAAAGGAACCTTTGAGAAGAGCCCAGTACTTTATTCTCGAGAGTGGAAGAGAATTGGAAAGAAGGCTCTTTGCTTACCATTTCATGGATGGCCCGGCAAATGATGTTGTCGAGGAAATCGCCGGTTATCAAAATTTGGATGGAGGTTTTGGAAACGGAATAGAACCGGATTTCAGACTACCAGCTTCATCTCCAATGGCGACAAGTATAGCACTTCAATATTTGCGAGATTTCGATGAGGTACCTCTCGCAAAGGGGATTATCTCAAAGTCAATTGAATACCTTGACAACACATATGTTCCCGAACGGAAGGGATGGTTTGCAGTTCCGAAAGCCGTCAACGACCATCCGCACGCTCCGTGGTGGGAGTACGACGAAGAAAAGGGAATGTGCGCGATTGATGCGAATTGGGGAAACCCGACCGCTGAATTAATTGGGTATCTGCACAGATACAGGGAGTACACAAGTCTAGATACAGACATGCTTATCCTAAAGGCGATCGAGTATCTTCAAAGCAAAGACGAGTTCGGTTCCTTTCACGAAGTTTTCTGTTTTGTGAGACTCTATAGACAGCTTGAAGAAGAAACGGCTGCCAAGCTCATGCCAAAGCTGTCTGAAGCCGTATGTTCTCTTGTGAGCAAGGATGAAGAAGAATGGAGGACGGAGTATGTGGCCAAACCTCTTGACTTCGTGTCCTCCCCTGACGAGTTCTTCTGCATCGATCAGAATCTGATTGAAGAAAATATCGAGTACTATATCAGGGAGTTTCAGACGCATGGCAAAGTCAAGCCCACCTGGTCCAAGAGCTTCTATGACGGAGAAATGGCCAAGTCATGGGATGAATGGGTTGCTATAATTACGTTGAGGGCGCTAACTGTTCTCAAGTCTTTTGGAAGAATCGTTCTTTGAACACTATGAATGGAGGGTTGGAGTGAAGAATATCATTCTGCAAGAGAAGATAATGGCTGTTATAAGAAGCGATAGTGTCGATAGATGTGTAGAGATAGGAAGGAGCTGCTTTAAAGGTGGCATAAAGATCCTTGAGATTACATTCACGGTTCCAGACGCACCGAAGGCTATATCGATTCTCTCTGAAGAGATAAAGGGGGCTTACGTTGGAGCTGGAACGGTTATCACTGACGAACAGTTTAACATAGCGGTTAAGAGCGGCGCAAAATACGTGGTAAGTCCCCACTTGTCCGAAGAGCTTGCAATACAGTCAAGGGCTCTCGAGACGCTTTACCTTCCGGGGATAATGACGCCTACTGAGTATGTCAAGGCCACAGGGCTCGGCTGTTCTATGGTTAAAGTCTTTCCCGGCGACGTTCTTTCCCCATCTTTCGTCAAATCTCTCAGGGGACCGTTTCCCAACGCTCTCTGCGTAGTGTCCGGAGGGGTTAGTCTAGACAATATCGACAAATGGTTCAAGGCAGGCACGGCCGCTGTTGGTATAGGATCCGATCTGACTAAGGGGACTCCGGAAGAGATAGAGGAGAAGGCAAGACAGTACGTCGCCAAAGTCAAGAGTTTCTTTAGATGAAGTCTCGCATTTTTGGAGTGTATTCTTGAAAGTTGAATGAGCGTTGAATAAGATCGTGAGCCTGCGATAGGTCACTTAGTTCTCCAAGGCCCAGCATCTGCACTATGATGTTACCTGTGGCAGTCCCTTCTGCCGGTCCTGCAACTACCGGAAGCCCTGTGTAGTCTGACACCAGCTGACAGAGAAGTCTGTTGCGAATGCCGCCGCCTACCATTCTGATATTCCGTATTGACCGGCCGGTTATTGACTGCAATTGTTTTCTCGTCTGCTCCGTCTGGTAAGCGATTCCTTCGATCGCGGCTCTCACGATCTCCCCCCTGTTTTGCAAAGAGATCCCGAGACTCTTGGTTTCGGAGAGTATAGCCTTCTCCATGTTTTTTGGTTTCTTGAAGGCTTTGGATTCGACATCGATCTTTCTCTCATAGCTTCTGGCGGTCTGCGCCATCTCGGTCAATGCATAGTGATCGAGATTAGGGTCCGATTTCCTCCACTCTCTGAGTAGTTCCTGAACCAACCAGAGACCGGTCAGATTCTTGAGCAGGCGGTACTTCCTTCCGTAGCAGCCCTCGTTGGCAAGGTTGTTTTCAATAACATCTTCATCTCTGGAAGGTTTGTCGATCAACACCCCTTCCAGGCACCAGGTTCCGGCGCTGACGAACATCGAATCATCTGAAAGATCCATGGACGAAACGGCCGATGCCGTGTCGTGGCTTGCGGGGAGAATGACCTTCATGCCCTTTATATCGAGCTCTTTCGAGATTGAGGGAAGCAGTTCTCCGGCGATTTCGCCAGGATCAACAATAGGAGTCATTATCTCAGGTAGATCGAAAAATCTCATCAGCTCTTCGCTCCAGTCATGCCGATCGGGGTCGAAGAGTTGTGTAGTAGTGGCGAAAGTGAACTCTGTCAGCTTCTCCCCTGTAAGGAAGTAGGTAAGCAGTGAGGGCATCGGGAGAAGGGTATCTGCCTTCTTCAGGTGACGGCTGTTTTTGCGTTTGAGAGATATAAGCTGATAGAGAGTGTTGAATGGCTGAAACTGTGTTGGGGCTCTGTCGAAGATCCATCGCTTGCCGGCCTTCTTTATTGCGTAATCCATGGAATCGTCCTTGAACATGTCCCTGTAGTGTCTCGGGTCACCTTGAATCGAGCCGGAACTGTCGATTAGCCCGAAATCCACTCCCCAGGTGTCGATTCCTACGCTGCGAATCTCAATTCCCAGAACTGAAGCGGCCTTAATGCTGTCCACTACATTCCTGTAAAGCGAAATGAGGTTCCAGTGAGTCGAACCGGCAACATGAATTGGCTCGTTTGAAAAGCGATGTACTTCTTCCAGAACCAGCCTGTTTCGATCGTACTTTCCGACGAAGGCCTTGCCGCTGGAGGCACCGATGTCAATAGCGAGGAATCCGATCAACGATCTACACCCCGTTCCATAAGGAACTGGTTCACTTCGCTTTCGGTTGGCATCGAGCTTGCTCCGCCATATCTTGTTGCGACGATCGCAGCCTCTGCGTTGGCAAAAGTCAGAATGCTTCCCAGAGCTTCTTCGGTAAGATTATGCAGTTCTTCATGGTCCATATTGTAGAGCCTCGAGATTACTGCGGCCATGAATGAATCTCCACAACCGGTGGTCTCGGCCACTCTTACTTTGAACCCCTCTCTTCTTACAGAAGTCCTTCCGCGATAAACAATAGATCCCCTGCTGCCTAGGGTAAGGAAGACGAGCGTGTCCGGTCTGACTTCCAGTCGGGATAGGGCCTTATCCAGACTGTCGCTGTCACATATATATAGCAGGTCGTCGTCGCTGAGCTTGAGAATATCGACTCTGGAGATGATTTCTTTGACTATGGCCCTGAATGAATCGTGTTCTTCTATTGCGCTTCTTCGAATGTTGGGGTCGAATGAAGTCTTGACTCCTCCTGAACTGAACCTTTCAAACAGTTCCATATAAGTGGATGCCGACGGTTCTTCAAGGAGAACTATCGCGCCAAAATGGAAAAGAGAAAAGTTCAGAGGGTCGATCTCTCTTATTTCTTCTGATTTGAGCGATAAATGGGCGGCGTGGTCCCAGTAGAAGCGAAATTCAGGTTTGCCTTCGCCATCCAGCGCAGCAAATGCTATCGGAGTCTTTGTGCCTCTTTCTCGTACGATGTAGCCCGTGGACATTCCGAGAGACTTCAAATACTCGAGTAGTGCATTACCAAATTCATCCATCCCGATCTTCGCAAGAAATTCCATAGGAACTCCAAGCCTGTGAAGGCCGGCAGAGATGTTGAAAGGGGCGCCACCCGGTTTCTTCTCGAACAGGGTGGTGCCTTCCAGGCCCTTCATCGGTTCTCTAGAGATGAAATCGAAGAGGATCTCTCCAGAGCACAGAACCGGCTTAGGCCAATCCTTCATAACTTGAAGTCTCCCTCGAATCTATCGAGATCATCTGCAGGAAAGCTTCCCTTTATGTATTCTTTCGCAATTTCTATTGGGAGAGTGAGATCGTGGACCCCGAGAGAAAGAAGCTTGTTTGCGCTATCGATATCCTTAATGCTTGCCGCTATTATTCGAGGGGCATTTGAGTGCCAGTCTCCGATCTCAAGCATTTCGGTGATCCTCTCCTCCGGATCGATTCCAGCCTTCTTCATTCTGTCGAAGTACACGGCCACATACTCGACTTCCATGCTGAGCGCGGCATAATACTGCTCTACCGTGTAAACTGCCGTTGCACAAACACCGACACCAATCTCGTCAAGCTCAGGAACAAATGACGACGCCTTTTCCGGGTCCCAAGGAAGCTTTACGGTGAAGAATTCGGGGTCGAAATCACTCTTCTTGATGAACTCCTTCACTTTCTGTATCCAGTTTGTCGATGATATGCTGCCTTGAACAAAGTGACGCTCTCCCGGGACCTTTGAGAGAAACTTCATTGCGTCCATTAGGCCCCATCCTGGTCTGTCGCGTTTCAGGATAGTCGGGTTTGTTGTTATTCCTGCAAAAACAGGTTGCTTAACGAGCTCAACGCTCTTTTCACAAATACCGTCAATGTATAACATTATCAGGCTCCTTTCTTAAGAAACTATATGTCTTGAAATGCAGTTTACTCTGCAAGAATCTGGTAATCAATACCCTTTATATCACAGAACTGTACCAGTTCCTCTACAAAATCGCCGTAGACACCGTGAGTGTGGTTGCACGGGTAGTATCTCAGGAAGGTTTCCATGTCCGTATCCAGCTTCACATAGGCATGCGGCCATTCGATCTGGACCTTCTCCGACAGCTTCTTTTCTTCGGCTTCAGAGAGCTTAACGAACTCTCCCGGTACTATTGTCATGATGTACTCGCCGTTCTGTCTTGCAAGCCTGGCAAGGGTAACTCGCCCAGGTGCCGCGAAGTGCTTTACGGCTGCTCCTCCGGCAGGGAAGTAGAAGTCCTCTGGATACAATTCTACGTTTTTGAGATTAACTTCGGGATTCATCGATTTTCCTGCAAAATAAGTCGCGTGAGTGCCCGAGTTACAGAGATCTAGCAGGTTTTCTTCTTCAAAGTAATGTCTCACGTCTGCAAATAGAACAGGAGTCTGAGCAATATGCTTGAAGATCTCCATTGTCAGAGCTCCATCCATATCCGTTTCGGTGGCCGCAACGATTGTCTCCTTTGAACCGTGCCAGTCGTACGGATCGTTGAGGAAGGCCTCTACAATATCCATAGTTGCGTAGTTGTTTGTCATTTCGGGCTGACCTTTGAAGCCAACAAAATCCAGTTCGTACTCTTTTATGATACTGAGTGCGGCTTCGTAGAGTGCGATCTGCTTCTCCAGTTTTTCAGGTGTAAGCTGTTTGCCGTCGTACTTTACAGTTGCAAGCTTCTCAAGCCACTCTCTAGCTGCTTTTGTGACGTCCTTCGGCACTTTCTCCGCTCTCACTACGAGCTCATACTGGTCAATCTGCTCGACATCGACGCCGAACTCCTTCAGCCACTGATCACCGTTCGCGGTGGCGGTGTACATTCCCATCGGGCGGCCGCCGAACATACCATACCTCTCGCCCTTAAGTCTTGCCGCTGCCGACGCAGCTCTCAAAAAGTGCATGACTCTCTCGATTACATCTGAATCTTCGGGGTTTCCCCACACCCTTTCCGGCATTATTCCGACCTGTTCCAGTGCGCCGGCGGCCGCCAGCTGCCCGACCATTCCCGGATACGCCGGGTTGATCTGTCCATAGGTGAGGAAAGGACCTGGTGCATAAAGCGAGGCCATCACGGAAAGATGCGGCCAGCACCAGATGGCGTAGTTAAATATCGTGGCCTCAACCTCGGCCTTCATCAGTTCCTTGCCGGCCTTCTTCGCGAGCGAAGGCTTCCAGACTATATCGGAGGCTGTGACAACTTCCACTTCACCCGTTGCTTCAAGGGCCTTAACCAACCTGTCTTGAAACCCCTTGTTCATTTCGATCAGATCGTTGTGAACAAAATCGCGCCCGTCGGAAAAAGTGATCACTCCAACCTTTCTCTTTTTCATTGAGCATTCCTCCTCTTTTCAATGTTTTCTTCGAGCTTATCTATATGAGCTTTGACACAGATTTTCTTTGAAGCAGTTCCGCCTTCAGCACAACTTTCGATTTCTCACCTCTTGTTCCGTCTATTTCGCTCAGCAGTATCGTGGCGGCAATCCTTCCGATGTCGAGAACCGGCTGTCTGATCGTCGTCAAGGGAGGATCGATTAGTTCGTTCATGGAATGGTCATCGAAGCCTACAATCGACAGGTCATCTGGGATTTTCAGGCCCATCCGCCTCACGGTTGCAACTATGACCTCATTTAGAAACTGGTTTGTGGATATGATCGCATCCGGTCTCTTGCCCGATTTCAGAACAGATTCCAGTGACAGCGAAGCCCTCTCCGCGTCCACAGCATTTTCGATAATCCAGTCTTTGTTTATCTCAATGTCCAGCATCTTGCAAGCATCCAAAAAGGCCATGCGTCTCTCTTCTATTGTATAGATTCCCTTTTTGTGAAGGACTATTCCGAGCTTGCTGTGACCGTTTTCCTTTAGATGCAACACTCCCTGAAGAATCGCCTGTCGGTTATCGAGAGTTACCGAACTGATTCTCTCCATTCCCTCGAGAATTCTGTCGTAGAAGACGACAGGAATGTTTCTCCTGACTGCCTCTCTGTAGAGTTTTGAGTTGTTCCTTCCGTCTTCTCCTTGACAGGGCGAGGAAAGTATCCCCTCTACACCGTGTTCGAGGAGCCATTTGATGTAGACTCTCTCTTTCTCGAAATCCTCCCCGATGTCACAGACGATGAATTTATAGCCTCTAGGAAAGAGTACGGTTTCTATTCCACTCATGAAATCAAGAAAGAACGGATTTCTGATATCCGATACTATTAGTCCTATAGTTTGAGTCTTCATTGTCTTCAATGATTTTGCAGACGAGTTCGGGATATAATTCAGCCTTTCTGCCGCGTTCAGAATCGCTTCCTTGAGTGAAGGGCTAACTCCAGGTCCATCTGATAGAGCACGCGACACAGACGATGGAGATATGTTCAGTTCGCTCGCAATGTCTTTAATCGTTGCTTTCTTCATCACGTAATATCGCAACCTTTCGCAAACGTTTGCGTTCTTTTTCATTATACTATGGGTCGTCCTTGATTGAAAAGCAAAGTGGTAACATAGAGTCGTAGATAGAGCTTAAGTAGAAGAGGTCAGTCTTTGTGTGTTCTCCTTGACAGAGAGAGTATTCCAATTATGTTTGGATTGGGTTTCATAGAGGAAAGCTCGACCTTTACCTTTTTTCCTGGAATTCTGTAGCGATTCTCTTCAATAACCTTGAGTATTCTGTCGAAATAGTACTGGTTTTTCCCGAGACTTCCTCCGATTACAAGTACAGAAGGATCGAGAGAATCTATGAGATTGCAGAGGAATCGTCCAAGCGTTTCAGAGGCTTCGGTTATCATTTCTTTGAAGAGCGGTTCGTTCAACTGTGCGCGATCAATTATCTCTTTTGTAGAGATCTCAATCCCAAGCAAGTCATGCGCTCTGTTCTCAAGGCCTCTGCCGCCTGAGATTGCTTGCAGGCAACCGCGGCGACCACATGTGCAAGTTGGACCATCCGGTTTCACTATTGTGTGACCGACTTCCCCCGCTGCGTTGTTTGCTCCCCGTAAGACTTTCCCCCGGGCAACTATTCCCATGCCTATTCCCGTACTGACGGTGACGTAGATGAGCGATTCAATATCCTTTCTGAATGTCCATTCTCCAAAAGCCGCCGCATTGCAGTCGTTTTCGACCACGCCTTTGGTATCGAGAAAGGAGGAAGCTCTTCTGAAGAGCTCCACGTCTTTCCACCCGAGGTTCGGCGACCAGATCAAATTGCCCTTTTCGGGGCTGACGACACCTGCCGTGCAAAGCCCCCAGCGGTTGATATTTCTATTTCCTTTCATGCGGAGACAGATGTCACTAAGTCGCTCGAAGAAACTGTCAATTCCTTCGGCCGGTCTGGTGGGAAATTCTTCCGATGAATAAGGTTCCTGTTCGCTATCGCCAAAAACCGATACGAGGGTTTTGGTACCCCCTATGTCGATCGCTATATCAACTGCTGGCATTTACGGCTCTCCAAATTTTCAGGATCCTTTCAAGAACCTCCCCTTCTTTTCCTTCATCAAAGAGATTCCTGTTTGCTATGTAGGAACCAATTCCGAGCGCAACGGCTCCTGCTTTCATGTATTCGTTAGCGTTTTCGGCCGTTACTCCGCCAAAAGGCATGAACTTGACAGTGGGAAACGGACCCCTGTATGCTTTGAGCAAATGCAGTCCTTCAGAACCGCCGGGGAAGAGTTTCAGGAAGCTGAATCCGTTGTTCAGTGCCTTCTGTACATCTGTAGAAGTGTAGACTCCGGGTATGTAACTAATCCCGTCCCTTGCCGACAACTTCGCGATTTCCTCGCTAAATCCAGGGCTGAGAACGAAATCGGCATTTGAGCGAAGCGCTCTCGAATAAGCAGTCTCATCGTATATGGTACCGGCCCCGATCACGAGCTTCTCATAGAATTCCCTCTTGAGTTCATGCAGTATCTCTGAAGAAGATTCATCGGAGAAACTGACTTCCAGAACTGTCAAACCGTTTTCCAGAAGCATTTCACACAACTTCCTCGATTGATTGAGCGTAAGACCCCTTATTACTGTCATGACCTTTTCATTCATCAGTTTTTCAAACACAACAAAATACCCCTCCTTTCTCGTACGGGCAGAAGTGATTCTCTGCACTTAGTATATCAGGAGGTATCGCCTCATTTCCCGCTTCCTGGAAAGGAGACTATTCACTCAAGCATTTGGTTTTCTCTGATTTATCTCCCCGCATTGAGGTAATCGCGGATTGCCGAAAAGATTTCCCGATCTTTCAGCGCTATTCAACAGCGACGCTTGCGTACAGTATCGAGCTATTTCCATCGCTTTCAACCTGGCTAGAGAATCCGAATTCTATTAGAGAGACTCCTCTTTTTAGGGCTTCGAAATCGAATGAACGCTTCCCGGTCTGAATGCCTGTCACTGTAAAGTTTGAAATGTCACCCGGAGAGGATTGGCTCTTAGAAGGATCGATGTACCTGTTAGCTATGAGTCTCAGTATTTAGCCATTGCTCTGTATGCTCCATAAAAATCTGGCAGAGGAATCTTCCTCAACGGTAAATGAGAATAGATCACCCGGGCTTACGGAACCCGAAGAACTGCCAATGATTTTTACATAATCGGGGATACACTCACTTAAAGTTTTGTCATCCACTTCTACATTGAACACCCTTATTTCGGCAGCTTCTTCTTCGCCTTCCCATTCTCTGTAGAGTTTGAAAATTATTGCAAAGCTGCCTAAGGATTTGGGACTGAATAATCAGGTTACTGTCGAACCGCCTCCTTGGACGGCGTTTTCAGATTGGTCAACGGAAACTTCTTTCGAAAACAGCGAAAACGCGTTGGCTTTTGATGAATAGTAGTGCCATGTGTAGCCGGTCGAAGCGTACTCCTCCAGTTGGACTTTCAGCCGTTGCTCATAGCTGACCCTATTTATCATAACCGGGATCTCTGATTCTCCCGAATTTCCGATTCCGACAAGAGGAGTTCCATAGAAAGCCAGGAAGACAATCGTCATTATGAAAGAGATTTTGTAATGGTTCTTAAGAGTCATAAGTACCTCCTATTATGCTCCTGTTGCAAAAACCTTTATGCAAGGATTAGACGATCTCAGAAATAAAGGATCAAAAGAAAAAGAGTATTCAGGTAAGATGTCACCGCTCTAAAGTAAGTCTCTCCGAATTCATGGTTAATTGTCCGCGGAACGGCCGGAATTCAATAGCGACAATCCTTTATGACAACGGCTTATACATCTAATGCGGCTTTCTCGTCATTCCATCGGATAATGTGGTTTTTTAGCACTCAACTAATCAATCATTCGTGTTAATATTTCTTCATGATATAAAAAAGGAGGGAAAGTAAATGGAATCCGCCTATAAAAAGCTTCGTATCTACAACCTAATAATGGGTTTTTTGCACCTTGTACAGGGAATCATTATGCTCATAGTCAGTAATGATTCTGCTTTGACGATTACGAGAAACTACCTGGAGTTCGACAGGGAGATAATGAGGCTGGTTCCCGCAACGGAGAACTTCTTGGATTTGAAGATGGGGCCTTTCATAGCAAGTTTTCTCTTCATGTCCGCCATAGCGCATTTAATAGTCTCAACCTTTGGTTTTGGGTGGTACGCAAGAAATCTTCAGAGAGGGATTAACTATGCCAGATGGTACGAGTATTCCATCAGTTCTTCCGTGATGATTGTTGCCATCGCAATGTTCTCGGGAATGTTGGACATAGTCAGCCTCATGCTCCTCTTCACTGTTAACGCGCTCATGAATCTCTTTGGACTTATGATGGAACTTCACAATCAGACAACCGAAAGGACAAACTGGACGTCCTTCATTTTCGGCTGTATAGCCGGGGCGGTTACCTGGATAGCTGTCTTCATCTACTTGTTCACATCTCTTGGAAAGGCGAATGTTGAGTTCCCGTCTTTTGTCTATGCAATTCTCATTACTTTCCTCGTCTTCTTCAACAGCTTTGCTATAAACATGTTTCTTCAGTACAAGAAGATCGGTCCTTGGAAGAACTATCTTTTCGGAGAGACTATGTATGTTCTTCTCAGCCTTGTCGCTAAGAGTGTACTTGCGTGGCAGGTTTTTGCCGGAATGCTCAGGCCGGTTTGATAGAAATCTCTGAGGAGTATTGGGTGGGGCCCCGAAAGGGGTCTCTTTGTTATGATAATTCCAGGAGGGCATCGATATGCCAAATCTCTACTTTTACGCCGGTTCGGCCAATCCGGAGTTGTACGAGCTTCAGAATGAATTGATCGACCCGGAAAGGAAAATCGAGAAGGTCATGCAGGAGTTCTGCGATTTCGATGGCAGTGTAATTGTCGATGTTGGGGCAGGATCAGGCTTCCACTCGCATATGTACGCCGGCACTGCCTCTATGGTCTACGCCGTGGAACCGGATTCGGGAATGCTAAGACAATTGATTTCAAGGCAAGCCCGTGACTTCAGATCGAACTTCTCTGTGGTTAAGGGATTTGCCGAGGATCTACCCCTGAAATCTGATCTGGCAGATATCGTGCACGCGAGACTTGCGTATTTCTTTGGTCCGCCCGTGAAATACACCGGGAGTTGCGAAGAGGGGATTGAAGAAGTCAAGAGGGTACTGAAGACCGGCGGGCATTTCTTCAATATTCAGAACAATTACTCTTCCGGCCAGTATGCGGATTTCCTCGAGCTCTCATACGGTCGGGATCTGAAAAGCCTCCAAAGAGAGATTTCCGAATACTTCTTATCAAAGGGCTTCTTAGAAAGGGTTGTAAGGACGAAATGGAGAGCAAAAAACCGTGAGAAAATTGAAAAGGCTCTTACGCTCGAATTCCCAATCGAGAAGGTGGGGCAAATTATGAAAGCCATCTCCGGCAACGAGTTCTCACACGACTTTTCAATATTCATCTTCAGGAAAACATCCAGCGGCGAAAATGGTTAGAGTCTATCTCTTGGCCTTTTGGAATTGCTTATTGAATTATCATAGACACATAGTCTTTTCCTGGATCATCGGAGGTTCGTCAGTTCAGTAGCTTTCGGCTTATTGCTGAGGTAATGATGTGAAATGATGAACGATGAAGTATTGTAATACCCTGTACCGGGTTATGGTATGATACTTTTATCGATAAGTGGGATATTTCACAAAATTCACATGAAGGGGTGGTGCAATGGCCCTGCAATTTATCTCTCTACTGGTAATCTCCTTTATCATCTGGTTGGGCTTTACTGGGAGTTTTGCTCTTGCCGAGGTACTTCTTGGGCTTGTGGTTTCTGTTGTCGTTGCCATCATCTTGAGCAAATATTCAAGATTCCGGATCGGTCTCGATTTTCCTGTTCGCGTTTTCAGATTCGTAATCCTCTTCGTTCCAATCTTCATTATGGAAATGGTTAAGGCAAATATCGATGTAGCCAAAAGAGTTTTAAATCCCTCTCTTCCTATAAACCCTTCGATGGTCGAAGTTAAAACTGATTTGAAAGGGGAGATCTCGAAGCTCATTCTGGCCAACTCGATAACTCTCACTCCGGGAACCTTGACTGTAGACATTGGTGAAGACCGTCTCTTGGTTCACTGGATAGACAAGAAGGCCGATGAACCCGAGAGAATAAGAGAAGCGATCTCGGGAAAGTTTGAGAACCTGACATCCCGCTTGTTTTGTAACTAGGTTTCTTCGAAGGCAACAGAGTATCTTTGTTACAGTATCTTGTGGGCTTGCATTTCGTCCATTTATTAGGTATAATTGTACCTATTGAGAGGAGAGAATGCATGGCTCATCGTATTCATGTAAGAAATAAGGATACAGGGGTTACCTACGTTTATGAGGGGATATCTTACTGGGATAAAGAGAAGAAGCAGCCACGTAATAAGAGAGTGTGTATAGGAAAGATCGATCCTGAAACAGGTGAGTTCATTCCCTCAAAGAGACT
>NZ_JWIM01000050.1:0-79855 GCF_002896535.1 Mesotoga sp. B105.6.4
ATACTGTTGGCGGTCTGTTGACTTCGTTCACTCTTATTCTAAAAGCTGCAGTACTTGTTCCACCCTTCTCGTCTTCCAGGAATACTGTAACAGATTCCTCGCCAGCTTCGCCGAAACGAGGAGTGTACTTGTACTTGCCATCGACAATTTCTCCCGGTCCTTCGATAGCAAAGCTTACCTCGTCTCCATCGGGATCGATAACCCTTTCGACGAAGTCAATTTCCACTGTATCGCCCTCGTTCAAGACGATGTCACTTAAGAGAAGCTTTGGGGGACGGTTAAAGTCTTTGACTTCGACCTCGAAGCTTGAAAAGGCTTCGTTCCCGTAACTGTCTTCTACCCTGATAATCACGCTCTTCGTTCCAGCATCTGCAAAAGAAGGCTCATATACGAATAAACCATCTTCAAGTAGTCCAGGACCTTGTTCTATACTGAAGAAGATTTCATCTCCATCTACGTCGACGACAGCAGAGGCAATATCCACCGATATACGTTCTCCCTCGTTGACTACTTGATTCTTGATTTGCATTACTACTGGTGGAGCATTGACATCAATGATTTCGAGTGGAATGTCGCGAGCTGTCTCATTACCGTGAGTATCTCTGGCAATTACTCTCAAGACGCCATTACCGGCATCGTTGTAGCCTGGGGAATAGGTGTAGATACTTCCTTCCAGCTCGCCCGGCCCCTCAACCGAGAATTCCAGGTTGTCTCCATCTGGATCAACGGCAATTGAATTCAGGTCTATAGAAAGCGTCTCTCCTTCATTCACTACAACAGGAGATGTATCGATTTCGGGAGGTCGATTCACCCTTATCACATTAACAAGCATTTCATCTTCAGAGCTCTTTCCTTGTTCATCCGTTGCGCGAATCCTGACAGCGATCTCCCCAGCGTACGAAAACCCTGGTTCAAAAGTGTAAGAAAAGCCAGACAAAACACCGGGCCCATCTATCAGTTCAAGAGCAACCTCGTCAACTTTTTCATCACTGACAAATTGCTTCAGATTCACAGAGAGCTTTTCACCCTGGTTGACCACCTGCACAGGTAATTCTATCTGCGGCTCCTTGTTTAGGACTCCGGGAAGCGTAATAATAAGTATTATTGCAGCCACACCAGCAACAACTAGAACGTAGACCATCCATCTCTTCATAAACATCCCCCTTTCTATCTAATCGAAACCTGAGTTCGTTGTATTGATTGACCTAAATGTTTTCATTTCGTGGACGTCAGCTTCTGTAAGCTCAACCTTTTCTTTCACTTCTGATCGTTTCAGATGAAGGTTGTGCGTCAGGCACCTGATCTTGCTCAAAAAGAACAACTACCTCATCGAATCCCATTCCAAGAAAGAGCCCATGAAAGAAGTTTCTCGCGCTTTCTTTTGAAGTCTCTTCAACCCCCATCTCATATGCACTCTGAAGTGCCTGTTTCTCAATCTCCTTACTGTATGACTGAAATGTCTTAAGCATATCCCTGTTACCAAAGATTCTTACGAGTACTCCGCTTTGATTGATTACTTTGATGTCTGGAATCTTACTCTGAGGTATCGTCACTTCGAGTTTGGGAGCAGGAAGGGTGAGTTTTATTCTTCTTGCTTCACCTTCATGGACCTCTATGGAATCTTCCCTTAATCTCCTCAGATCGAGATAACCACGTACCTGGAATGGAACGATGAAGATGAATCGTTGGACCGTTCCTGGAACGAGACTTCCTCTCTCGGGTTCGAAAATCAGCAAGGTAGTCATCTTGGCAGTGCTCAACTCAGAGATTCTCTCTACCTTATGGATTATCGATTCCGATTTGAAACTCGTCTTCTTTCTCGACTGGAAGAAAAGGAGAACGAGTATAGCTATTATTGCGAAAAGTACTATATTCAGAACGAACAACTAGTCACCTCCAAAGTTTGGCTATTTCAGAAGCTATTCATGTAATTTGCCATTAGACTACCCATAGCAGCCATGGAAACTATTGTTATAACTATGAATACAAGGGCTAGGATTATTAGTATTCCCTGAATTCTGAAGTAATGTCTAAGGCTGTCAAGCGCAATTTCCAAGTTGATTGACGCCTTTGATTGGACAAACGAGTCTAATTCCTTCTTCGAACTCCTAAGTTTCAGCCCCATAATCAAAGCAACTACTGCGCTTATAGCACCGAAAATCGAGAAGGGGTTTGCCACCATACCTACGATAGACCCAATAATCCCAAGAACGGCACCTACTATAGTCCATATACCGACAAATCCAGCCCAATAGCTGAGACCGCTCAAAGTTTGATAAGTGATACCTTCTATGCCGGATACCCCATCCGTTCTCTCCAACATATGCAACACCTCCTCTTCTTATCTCACTCCAAGTTTATCAGAGAAGAAAGAAAATCCATTCAACAACTGAGTTGTGTGTAACGGGTTCACTCCAATACTCTTTCTGTCGATGATAAAAAGTCGCCAAACGTTGATCCTATTCATATGTAGAAATCGAAGTCCAGATACTGTTGATGAGATCAGGGATTTGCCGAGTGCATGAAAGAAGCGGTGGACGGGCAACCAGAGGCTTACCATACGCAGTTTGACTGGCCGTTCTGGCTGCAAAACAAACCTTGCTCCGGCCCTTATCGTCCTGCTTTTTGACATCAAACCACGCTCTCGTGTTCTCAAAAGCTTTTTGCTAACCGATTGTCGTTTCCCCCTTCACATGATCTGTTTCAAAGAATACAATGATATAATTAAAACAATCTATATCGGCATTGAGAAGGAGGTTCGACAAGTTATGGAATATCGCAAAGTTGGAAGAAGTGGTCTTCTTATTAGTGAGCTGAGTCTCGGATCATGGCTTACTTTTGGAGCGCAACTAGATATCGATAACGCAAGAGAAACCATGAGAGAGGCATATAAAGCGGGAATTAACTTCTTTGATACCGCTGAGGCATACGCCAGCGGTATGGCCGAATCAATGATGGGCGAGATCCTGAAGGAGTTCAAAAGAGAGGAAGTTGTCGTTTCCACGAAGATCTTCTGGGGAGGAAGCAAACCAAATCAGAAGGGACTCTCAAGAAAGCACCTTCTTGAGGGGACCTGGAATTCTCTCAAACGACTCCAGCTTAATTATGTTGATATACTATATGCTCACAGACCGGATCCCGAGACTCCGATGGAGGAAGTAGTCCTTGGAATGGATTACATTGTCAGAAACGGTCTTGCCTTCTACTGGGGGACATCTGAATGGAGTTCTAAAGAGCTGGAAGAAGCCCACAAAGCTGCCGAGAAGTTGAATGCCATTCCTCCTGTTGTTGAGCAGCCGCAGTACAACATGTTTGTGAGAGAAAGGGTTGAATCGGAGTATCAGTCTATCTACAAACAGTACGGTCTTGGTCTTACTGTTTGGAGCCCTCTTGCCAGTGGTCTTCTTACGGGGAAGTACAACAGTGGTATTCCGGAAAACAGTAGGTTAGCCAAGTTCCCCGGTTTGAAAAAGCACCTTGAAGAGAACAGAATATTCTCTGAAGAAAATCTAAGAAAGGTTGCCAAACTGGCAGATGTCGCAGAGAAGCTCGGGACGGGACTCGCTCAGCTGGCACTTGCCTGGATCCTCAAGAATGAAAACGTTAGTTCAATTATCCTTGGAGTTAGTAGGGTTGAACAGCTTAGAGAAAACCTCAAAGCCCTAGATTTGAAGGAAAGATTGACCGACGATGTTGTGAAAGAAGTAATGGCGATAATCGATTAAGATTCTAGTCTCAATAAATGGAAAATGAGAAGGGAGGCGTTATAAATACTGAAGAAAGCACTCTTGTTACTCTCTTGATCTTTCGTGATCATGTTCGCGAGTTCATGCTTGTACTTGTTTCCAGTATCTATTCCGATCGTTGAAGGGATAAAAGAAGCCATTGATTTTGAACTTCGCGGGAGTTCCGTTGCGTTTTCGAGCTTTGCCTTCGGAACCGAGACAGTTCCTTAGTTGGACGAGATCATTTGCGTATTCACCCCCCAGGGGAATTGGACAAGTAAGTTAGGAATAGTAGACTAAGAAGGGGTGAATATGGATGAAGCATCCGAGAGGCAAGAGTTATGATCCTGAGTTCAAACTTAGATTAGCTAAGGAGTTTGCAGAGACAGACAAGACACTTGAAGAGATTGCACAAGAGAATGGAATAAGCTCCAAGGGTTTGCGAGGCCAGAAAGCAGACGCAGTTGGATCTTCCTGACAATTTCGCAGTTGTTGGTCTTGAAGTCATGGCGCGAGTTGAATGGGCTCTCCAAAACCCTCACCCACAAGACTCAATAAACATCGACTTTTACGTGTTCAGAGAGCCAAGAAAACAAAGATCTGCCGAGGTTTTTAGACAACCCGTCTGTCATAGCAGATCACAGGCTATTTAATGTGATTAATCCGGGAGAAAACTATTTCGAAATTGAATCGAGAGATTCCAAGGCTCTGGAAATACTTCTCGAGATTATCACTGGTGGGATGGCATAAGATATCCATTGGGTGGCAATCTACAAATATGCCGCCACTTCAACTTCAACGGCAACCATCCATCTCAGCGGAACAGTTTGGGTCAAGAGAGTTGTGGAGCGAAATTGATAATGCAAGAAGGGCCCGCAAAGGGCCTTCTTGCATACTAGAGGATTTTTTCGCTAATCGATTTTCCCTGGAGGAAAAGCAGCAAATAATCTCTTCCACCTGCTTTGGAATCTGTACCAGACATATTGAATCCACCGAACGGTTGAACGCCTACAAGTGCTCCAGTACACTTCCTGTTAAAGTATAGATTTCCAACGTGAATCTCTGCCTTAGCTCTCTCGATTCTCTTCCTATCCTTGCTGTAAAGCGCCCCGGTTAGTCCGTACTCCGTACCGTTGGCAATCTCGATTGCGTGATCAAAATCGTGTGCTCTGATAATCGCTGTTACCGGTCCGAAGATCTCTTCTTGTGCAATCACTGCATCAGGCGACACGTCGGCAAACACTGTAGGCTCTATGAAATATCCTTCTCTTTGGAGAGAGTTACCTCCGGTTATCAATTTGCCTTCTCTCTTCCCAACATCAATGTAGCTCAGAATCTTGGCCACTGCGCCTTCGTTGATGACGGGGCCGATGTAGTTGCTAGGATCAGTTGTATCTCCGACGGTTAGAGCCTCGGTTTTCTCCTTCACTAATCGAACTATCTCGTCATAGACATCCTCGACCACGATAATCCTTGATCCGGCGGAACATTTCTGCCCTTGAAAGCCAAACGCACTAGCTACAGCTCCAGATGAAGCTGCACAAATATCGGCCGTTTCATCAATGACCACACAGTCTTTGCCTCCCATTTCCAGAACCACTCTCTTCACCCATATCTGCCCATTGTTATGCTTTGCCGCCAGTTCGTTAATTCTCAATCCAACTTCTTTCGAACCCGTGAACGAGATGAACCTTGTAAGCGGATGCTCTACCAGATAATCGCCGATTTCACTTCCCGAACCTGGCACAAAGTTGACTACCCCATCTGGAAGTCCCGCTTCCTTAAGTATTTCAACAAATTTAGCAGCTATCACCGGTGAGTCCGATGCGGGTTTCAGTAGTACACAGTTTCCCGAAACTGCGGCCGCTGTTGTCATACCAGCCATAATCGCCCCAGGGAAATTCCAGGGAGGAATGATTGCCCCAACTCCTAACGGGATATATATCAGTTCATTTAGTTCGCCTGGAATCTGAACAAGTGGCTGAGGACTCGCGTATCTGAGGGCTTCTCTAGAGTAGAATTCAAGAAAGTCTATCGCTTCTGCAAGATCGGCGTCTGCTTCTATCCAACTCTTACCAACTTCGAGAATCATAGTTGCATCAAGTTCGAACCGTCTTTCCCTCATAATGCGTGCAGCTCTTAGGAAAGGCTTGACCCTTTCTGAAGCCGGCAGCCTGCTCCATGTTTTGAATGCTTGATAAGCGGTTTCCATTGCCTTGTCCACAAAGTCCTTGTTGGCTTTTGAAACCCTCCCGACGACTTCATTTGGATTTGCTGGATTTGTTGAGATGATTTTCTTGTCGGTCGAATAGTATTTGCCTCCGATGAACAGATCATAATCCTTACCTTGAGATCGGATCTTCTCAAAAGCATGATTCATTAAGGATCTTACGTCGGGATCGTCGGGATTGATATAAGGCTCGTTTGCAAAAGGCGGGATTATCTGGAAATCTGTCGCTTCAAACATCTTCGTAACCTCCTATACTACGTTTTTTTCTATTGTAAAGCCTTCCTGGAATCTATTTAGGCTCAGGTTTGAAATGTCAACGCTTCTCGGTTCTCCATGTACTATCCATTCGGCGACAGCCTCTCCAACAGCCGGTGCTAACATGAATCCGTGACCGGAGAACCCAATTGCATAGTAGAAGTTATCAATATCGACGGCGCGATCGATGATGGGTTGAGCATCGGGAGACATGTTATAGAGACCTGCCCAGTGTCTCAATACTCTAACGTCGCGTAGGAATGGAAAGAATTTAGGCATCTTCTCGGTCATTTCTCTTAGGAACTTCCAAGTTGGGGTAACATTATGTCCAGGGAGTTCGTCCTTGTCACCCTGCCCCATGATGAAGTTTCCCGCCTTTGTCTGTCTTATGTAGAAGTTATTCTCGAAACTTATGACCAGCGGATCCATAATATGCTCTAGAGGCTCCGTTACGAAGATCTGGTGTCTATAGGACTCAGTAGGAAGCTCAACTCCAGCCATCGCCCCCACCTCATGGGAGTATCCGCCGGCAGCGTTAACGACAACTTCTGTTTCGATCTTACCTTTGCTTGTTTGCACAGCCACAATTCTTCCATCTTCGGTAATGATATTTTCTGCAGATGTATGAGTTAAGATCTCAACCCCCATTCTCTCAGCGGCCCTAGCATATGCAAACGTTGTCAGGTGAGGATTTGCGTGACCATCACTTGAACAGTAAGCGGCGGCTCTAACACCTGACATGTCGATAAACGAGAACTTCGAAGATGCTTCGTTTTTTGACAGGAGCTCAACATCAAGATTCTCTTCCTGTTGCATCTTGGTGTTTCTTTCGAAAAGCAAAACCTCTTCTTCTGTGTAGGCCAGAAGAAGATAACCTCCCTGAAAGTATTCGATATCGAACCCCACTTCGCTTTCGAATCTCTTAAAATGCTCAACACTCCGCATTGCCAGTCTCACATTCATTCTCTCAGACCATTGCTGTCTTATGCCTCCGCCACACCGACCAGTAGAACCTGAAGAAAGATAGTCTTTTTCAAGAACAACAACATCGCTCACACCATTTTTTGCAAGATAGAAGGCAACTGCAGTTCCGATTACACCTCCGCCGATAACAACAACTTTGTACCTACTCTTCACTATCATCAACCCCAGTTTCAGCTATTGCTTTGAAGCTTACAGGCATAGAAGGTGGTCTGAATATCCCTGGAGCAAGCTCTTCAACAGGCACTCCCGTCTCCCTTGACAGAATCATCAAAGTATTTAGTCTGCACGTCCTACCTCCGCAGGGTCCCATACTTATTCTCAAGTACCTGCGCAGTTCTTCGAAATCCTTATACCCATCTTTTATCGCTTTTCTTATCTGATCTACTGTGACTTCTTCACAACGGCATACAATGGTTTCTGCCTCTTGTGAAGGCACGAAAATGTTTCTAACTCCTTGTGCAACTTCCGAAGGAACAATGATGTAGACAAGATTTGTTTTGTTTGGAGACCTTGCTACTCTTTCCACCTCTGCCGTACATATCACTTCCCCATTCCTTCCCAATGCACTTACATACTGACCCTTTACGGGCAGGGGAAGAAACTCGTAGGGGATACCGATCGATGAGGTTCCGTCTTTGTTCTCTCTGAACATAAAAATCGCAAGACCTGGGCACTTAGTGGCGCAAATGCTACAACCAGTACACCTGGAATAGTCTATTGTGGGAATAGAGTTGATGTTCTCTCCAACTCTTATCGCTCCAACCGGACAACTCGTTTCGCAAGGATTACAGGGGATCGGCTCAAAGCACTCGATTATGGGTCGCAACTTTCCTTTGTAGCTATCGAAGTCACATTCAATTCTTTCACTGAAAGAAGCCTCCTCAACTTTCCCTCCGAGTTTTCTTATACCGGACCTCGTCTTTGATGAAGAAGGACCACTGCGGAACTTCCTTAATGTTTCCTTCAAGTAGTTCAGCCGTTCCTGATCACATCTGCCAGTTAAGTCTTCAACGATTGTAAGTCCAGCAATTCTTCCTTCTATCATTGCCGTTGTTGCCTCTTCTATTCCCGAAACATCACCAGCCACGAACAGGTCGGGTATTGAGGTTCTCATGTCATCATTTCTCAGAGGGACATAACCTCCTAACTCCTGTATGTATTCAATCACGCAACCAGCTTGGGCAGCTAGTTCTATCGATGGGGATAATCCCACTGCGATGCATATGGTATCGACCACGAACTCTCTTTCTGTTCCCGGAATCGGTCTCCATCTCTCGTCAAGCTCAGAAACCACAGCTCCTTTGACTGAATCCTTTCCGATGGCTCTTGAGATTGTGTGCCTTAGATTTACTGGGATACCCAGTCGTTTCACTTTGTCGGCATGCACCTGATAGCCCCCGATTTTGTCAGAAGCCTCGATTATTGCTTTTACCTCTGCACCGGCCTGCATAAGCTGGTAAGAGACAATAAGGCCGATATTTCCCGACCCGATCATCAGAACATTCGTGCCGGGAAGAATACCGAACTGGTTCATGAGAGTCTGGACGGCACCGGCTCCGTATACACCTGGTAGATCATTGTTCTCGAACTGCAGGAATTTCTCTGATGCGCCCGATGCTAGAAGTATCTTCTTAGGCATTAACACTTCAGTCGTGTCCCTTTTCATATCTACTACTGGGACACCGTCGGGATAGATTGCGATGACAGAGTGCTCCGTCAGTATTCTGGCATTCTCGAATGAGTTCAGCTCTTCGTTCAATCTATCGGCTATCTCATATCCCCTAACTGACGCAAAGAAACCCTCATTGCCAAAGAACTTGTGTGTCTGCTTGATGAGCTGTCCTCCAGTGGAAACCGCTTCATCTACCAGCAGTACCGACAGACCGCTTCTCGCTGCTTCTAATGCGCCAGACAATCCGGCCGGTCCACCGCCTACAACAAGAAGATCGAGATTATTCAATGATCTCACCCTTGCCTGACTGCCTTCTAACTTTCATTCCGGGTCTCACCGGAGTTATGCAAGTGCGAACATTTGGTTTTCCATCTACTTCCATTAAGCAGGAAGAACACTTTCCTATTGCGCAGAAAAGCCCTTGAGGGCGGTTTTTCTTGGGGCTGTATCGCAGATTTCTTATACCATTTGCATGTAGAGCAGCCGCAATGGACTCACCCAAATACGCCAAAAGCTCTCTCCCTTCGAAAAAGAAAGTGATCTTCTCGCTGCGCTCAAACGAAAGCAATGGATGCTCAGTAATTCTCTCCAAGGTATCGCCTCCATATAATGTCTATTACAAGTATAATTCCTTTTCTTCTCCTGAAGAAAATCAGCATATTCACGTATACTCATGAACAGGCAAAGTATGCTGCTATAATTGTGAATATGTGCAGTTGCCGGAATTGAGGAGCGAGAAACGGGGTTTCAGATGTAAGTCAAGTTGATTTGCATTGATGAAAGTCATTTGCAGGAAACGGAGGTTCTTATGGATTCCAGACCTATAATTCTAGGACACAGGGGCATGGGTATAGGGGATGGGGAAAATTCCCTCCTTTCTTTAATCAAGGCAGTTGAGATTGGAGCAGATGGTGTAGAACTTGATGTTCAAATTACCAGCGATGGGGTGCTTGTAGTGAATCACGATCCCGATCTGAAGAGAACATTCGGGGCAGACGTTGTAGTCGGAGAGACGACTTTCAAGAACTTGAAGAAGATGAATCTCGTCAATCCAGAAGGCCTTACCACGCTCGAAGAAGTTTATCTTGAGCTTCCCGAAACGGCCTATATAAATGTTGAGATCAAGGATCCCCGGGCCGCTGATGTAGTTGTTCCGTTGGTGAAAAGCTTCAATGCGATGGAAAGAACTCTCTTCTCTTCCTTCCATCACGATTGTATGCGAAGAGTTAAGGAATGTGATATTCAGGCGAATATTGGGCTTCTTATCGGTGAAGAAGCAAGGGGAAAGAATCCTGCCAAGTATTTTGAAGAACTCATGGAGTACAAACCATTTTCATTTAATCTTCCGGTTCAGCTGTTTGATGAGATTGGTTTTGAGCTGGGAGTGAGTCTCATCGACTTTGTCAGAAGCAGAGGAATAAAAGTTGCGCTTTGGACTCTAAACGATCCTGGACTACTTTTGAAGATCAAGGGTGAAGCCGACATAATAATAACTGACAATCTTCAAGGTATAATGGCTGCACTTGGAGGAAAGAGCGAAAGAAGGTGACGGCATTGCTGTATCTTGAAAAATTCGCTTCGGCAATATTGACACCGCCAGGACTTTTCATACTCATCTTTCTAATAATTGCAGTTATCTTGATCAGAAAGGGCGAAGAAAGACGGACAAAGGTAATAGGAATTGTTGTTATTGTTCTGTGTTCCTTTGCGTATCTACTTTCAACTGGTCTTGGTACTTACCTTTATCTTCAGCCTTTAGAGAGGGCATACACTGCTCCTCGTGCCGTGAACGGTCAGGCAATAGTGGTACTAAGCAGTGGGATAGTCATTTCTCCTGAAGGTCAGGTGCTCGACAATCACACCGTAGCGCGGTTATCGAAGGCATATACTCTACATCTTCAGACAAAGTTGCCGATAATTGTGACAGGATCATTCATGCCCGGTCGATCAACGTCTACTGTTGCCGAGCTAATGAGGGATTGGCTTCTTGATCGAGGTGTCGCATCTGCCAGGGTGATTGTCGAGCCTAGAGCTCAGACAACCTGGGAAAATGCGAATTATACGGCAGATATCTGCAGTCAGTTCAACTGGAGCAGTGTAATTCTCGTGACTTCTGCCGTTCATATGAAAAGGGCGGTAAGTTCGTTTGAGAAGTTCTCTCTACGTGTTACGCCTTTTCCAACGGATTACATGTATGACCACACAAAACTCAGCTACGTAGATTTTCTTCCTAACCAGCGGGCGCTCGATGCAAATCTTTCTGCTCTTCATGAGTATTTTGGGCAGTTGAGATATCTTCTGAAGAGTCCATAAGAAGTGAGATCATGTGTGATTCCTTTGTAGTTCTTGGTAGTTCTACAGCAGATGGCAGAACGATTTTCGGAAAGAACAGCGACCGTGAGCCAAATGAACCGCAATCGATCCATTTCTTTCCTCGTTTATCAGGTAATGGAACGGATTTGTTCACAACAACGCAGAGAGTCAGCCAGGTTAGCGAGACTAACGCGATCCTCATTTCGAAGCCATCGTGGATGTGGGGTGGCGAAATGGGAGTCAATGACAAGGGAGTTGTTATAGGAAATGAAGCGGTTTTCACGAAGGAGACGGTCCGGAGAGACGGTCTCCTGGGTATGGACATATTGAGGATTGCGTTGGAGAGATCGGAAAGTGCCGAACATGCTGTCAAAACGATTGTTGAGTTGATTGAAGATTACGGTCAGGGAGCTAACGGAGGTTTCACCAAATATCTATATTATCACAACTCTTTTCTGATAGCAGATAGAGAAAATGCGTGGGTTCTGGAAACCTCCGATAGCTATTGGGTTTCGAAGAAGGTGAAAGGATCTGCCGCGATATCAAACTGTCTGACTCTTGGAGACGACTTTGATGATGGTCATCCTCAGGTCATTCGAAACGCAGAAAATCACGGATGGCATAAGCCCGGGAAAGCGTTTAGCTTTGCTGAATCATACGAAAAGAAACTAATTAGGAAATTCTCGGGCGCAGGAACAAGACTTAGAAGAATGCAAGAGCTTCTGGAAGAGGGAGAAGTAAGTATCGAAAGAAGCTTTGAGATTCTTAGAGATCACGAAAATAGCAAACACCTCGGTTCAATGCGAAATATTTGTATGCACGCCGGTGCCTCATTAGTCAGCAGTCAGACTACTTCTTCGATGGTAGTTGTTCTGGGAGAGAAGCCAGAAATATGGATAACTAATAGTAGTGTCCCCTGTCTATCTGTGTTCAAGCCAGTATGGTTTGATAGCTACGAATCAAGCCTTCCATTTGACGAACCGGAAGACGGGATCAACTACTGGGGGAGCTGGGAGAAATTCATCCGGCTAGCCATTCTACGAGACTCAAAGGCAAAAGAGTTGTGGAGAGAGTACTGCCTTCAGTTTGAACAGGATCTGTTGTTGACTGCCGGGAAAATGAAAGCAGATGATCTCTCGGAGCAGGCATTCGATAAGAGCAGGAATATTGCGAGAAAAATGACCTCGCTTCTAGAGGAAGAAGAGGTAGAAGCAGGCTTCTTCAATAGAAAGTACTGGAACAGACAGAACAAGAAGCTTCAGGAGCTGAAATCAAGGAACTTCAAGAAGGAGATTCCTACGTGAAAAAGGGGTTCTCCCTAAGAATACTTTGAGCCGTCGTTTCCGGTCCGTGGCCTGGAAGCACTATCAAATTAGGTCTTTCAATGAAGAACTGCTTGAGCTTTCTAAGACTCCTCTCCATCTCTATTCCATCGCCGTCTGGTAAATCAGTTCTTCCAACCGAATTCGAGAAGACTGTATCGCCAGAAAAAAGGTATCTCTCTCCGTACATGAAGCAGCAGGAACCCTTTGTATGTCCGGGAGTGTGAAGACACTTCCAGGGTCTGTGAAGAATCTCGGGAGTTACAATCATGCCTTCTTCTATAAGAAGACGGGTTTTTCCGAAAAAGGTGAGAAGGCTTTTATTTGGATCTAGTAGTAATGGTCTGTCCAATTCATGTATAATAATCGCGCTTGCGGCAATCTGATCGGCATCGTGTGTGTGATCGGCATGACCGTGAGTTAGAAGAATGCGTACTTGCTTGTCGCTCACAAGTTTGGTAAACTCTTCTGAGAGACCATAACCGGGGTCTACAATTGTTAGCACTTCCTCTTCTTCTATCACATAACAGTTCTCATCCAGAGCTTTGGCCAGGAGTTTCTTGACTTCTACCATAAACAGCCCTCCCGTCGAAATCGTTCCAGACACCTGCAAAGTCATCAGATATTGAGCAATTCCTATTGTCAGCACTTTAAACAGCGCTAACACTCATGGCAGGCAGCAATAATTGATGCTGAATGTCACTGAATAGCATGGACAGTGACATTAGTTCGCTTTTCTGATCGTAATGCATCATAATTAAATTTACTCAAGAGATTTTACCAGAAAGGCGGTCGCATGATAAAATATCGAGGGGAAGAGGAGTTGGATTTGAAGAATTCTAGAGTTTGCGGTCTGGCCTTAAGATTCAATTATGATGATCCCGAGAGTTTTAGGTCTGAGCTGAGGGCTATTCTTGATGAAGAGGATCTCTCGAGAGAAGATCTCGGAATATTGGTAGCTCTTGATTTTGCATACTCTCAAACATTCGACGAGACGGGTGTATTTGACTTCTCCGATGTGGAAAGTGAGCTTCTGGCAGAAGGAATATACTTTCTAGCGTATTTTTTAGCCAGGAATTCAGAGGACAAGATTGCTTACCTTGTTTCTAAGCTTGCAGTGGATCTAATTGCAAAGGAATGTGGAAAGGAACAGGAAATCAACCTCAAAATGCTCCATATGATGACTTCATTTGAAATGGGCTTTGGAGACGAAACACTCTCGCTTTTCGCCGAACTCGTGAAACTGGAGGAGTATGTACCGACCCAGAAGCGCTTTGAATACTACAATGATCTTGGCCTGGTCTCGACTCAGCTCCAGACCGGTGACAATCCATGGAAATTCTATGAGAGAGCAAAAGAAGTGGCCGAATCACCGGCAAGAATGCAAATGGTTCAGCTGAACATGATCGACTATCTCTACTCGAAGAACAGATTTGCTGAGGCAATAGAGCTTCTTGACCTGGTCCAAGGATGCGATGTGGTTTCAATAAAAGGATACAAACTAATGATTAACTTGAAGATTCTTCTTCAAATGAATGACCTCAGCAGAGCGGCAGTTATTGCCGAACAACTTGAATCGCTCATAAATTCTCATATCGAATGGACAGACATTGCAGTATCATATATTTTTCTTGGACACTTCTACGTGAAGAGCGGTAACGTTTCCAGAGCGGAGAATTATCTCAATCAACTCAAGTCTCTTCCGGATGAGTCTTTGACCAGTTACATCAAGGGAGAAACGCTGATTCTTGAAGCGTCAATAATGCAGGTTAAAGGAGAGCACTTTAGGGCTCTTGAAAACTCTGTTGGCGCATTCGAGTCTCTTACTCTCTACAGTACAACATCGCCTCATCTGAAGGACTTTGTGAACAATCTTTTCGAGAGCATCTCCTCAGTTTTCGGTCAGCTTATCAGAGAGTTAAGGCTTAAGGACGACTATACTGCTCTCCATACGCTTCGAGTCCTAAAAATTTGCTATGAGTTCGGAAAGGAACTTGACCTAGAGAAGATAGATCTTTTCAATCTTTCAATTGGCGCGATGTTGCACGATTATGGAAAGGTGGACATTCCTTTCGATACGCTGAATAAGCCGTCGTCTTTAACCGAAGAAGAGTTTACGGAAATAAAAAGACACCCGGTATATGGCGAACGTTACTTGAGAGACCTGAATTTTCCGAAGGCAGTAAGAGACATTGTTAGGCACCATCACGAGAGAATAGATGGAAACGGTTATCCCGACGGCCTGAAGGGAAACGAAATCCACATGCTTGTTCAAATAGTTGCGGTGGCCGATGTCTTCGACGCGCTGACAACCGACAGGCCGTACAGAAAGGCCATAACGAAAGCAAGAGCGCTGAAGTACCTAGAAGAAAAAGGCGACCAATTGATCTCAAAAGGTCTCCTCACAAGATTCATAGAATTTTCTCAGCGCAAAGAAATAAGTGTTAAAGAAGAAGAAATAACTGCATTGTGGCGTTCAATAATCTCCGAGCTTTTCAAATGAATCGGAATAATGTCAACTCTAATAAGATCAATGACCTTCAGGAATCTTCCAGAGTCCAGGTCCGCCGTCAACGGTTATCTCGTCCTCGGGGATCTTCCAGAGTCCAGGTCCTGCAAAAGCCATACTTCCAAAAGCAACTAAACCCAACAGAATGATCGCAACAATCTTCTTCATTAAAACAACCTCCCTTAATCCCAACAGGCTAAGTGTAGATAAATCAATGACCTTCAGGAATCTTCCACAGACCCGGTCCACCATCAACGGTTATCTCGTCCTCGGGGACAGAATGATCGCAACAATCTTTTTCATTAAAACAACCTCCCTTAATCCCAACAGGCTAAGTGTAGATAAATCAATGACCTTCAGGAATCTTCCACAGACCCGGTCCGCCATCAACGGTTATCTCGTCCTCGGGGATCTTCCAGAGTCCAGGTCCTGCAAAGGCAACACTACCAAAAGCAACAAGTCCTATAAGCAAAACTGCAAAAATCTTCTTCATTAAAACTACCTCCCTTAATCCCAACAGGCTAAGTGTAGATAAATCAATGACCTTCAGGAATCTTCCACAGACCCGGTCCACCATCAACGGTTATCTCGTCCTCGGGGATCTTCCAGAGTCCAGGTCCTGCAAAGGCAACACTACCAAAAGCAACAAGTCCTATAAGCAAAACTGCAAAAATCTTCTTCATTAAAACTACCTCCCTTAATCCAAACAGGCTAAGTGTAGATAAATCAATGACCTTCAGGAATCTTCCACAGACCCGGTCCGCCGTCAACGGTTATCTCGTCCTCGGGGATCTTCCAGAGTCCAGGTCCTGCAAAAGCCATACTTCCAAAAGCAACTAAACCCAATAGAATGATCGCAATAATCTTCTTCATCCAGTACACCTCCAAATCAGTCAACTTCCTTTTTACCTTCTCGATTCACCGTTGCTAATGCTCGTCTTCTTCAGGTATCTTCCACATACAATGCACCCCCTCGGTCAAGTGTTTGAGCAATAATGCGTACATTAACTGCTTTAATTCTCAGATACTTAGTTCTCACATCGTCAAGAATCAGTTGAAAAGAATAAGTCACTCGATGATCCATGGATCTAGAAACTTTCCATCAACTTAAGATTACAAGTCTATTGTAGATCACGTTCAGCTGATTTCTAAAACTTATCAAGAGAAAGCATAGAGATGATAATCGATATTGACGGTCTGTAAATGGTTATAATTGCAGATTCTCAAGATCTAATCGTGTAATCATACGCCTGAAGTATTATATAGTTTTAATCAATATATTCATTTTAATCTTCTTAATTATTCAAGTGGAGTCGTCGCTAGATCAGGAAGAAATTGATCAAATTACTCATGCGAATGAAAAATTCGATGTTTGCAATCAAAAGAATGAAGTTTTTCTTGACTCTATTGCACATGTGTGGCTCAGAAGCCAAATAATATAAGGTTTATAGGGGAAGGAACAAGCTCATGATTACTCCCATCAAACCCGTTCCGAGAACAATCCAGATAACTGAAGGTTTAAACTTATAGAGGATGTAAAAAGCAGCAATGCCAAGAATGAGTGCAAAAATACTATTGATAGATTCAATCCCAATTCTGAAAGTCGCCGAAAGAATCAGCGCGATTATGCCCAAACGTAGTGCATTGAATACTTCGACTGTATCGATCCACTTAGACACAAATTTCAGGATTTTCAATATCAAGAAGATCCAGAACACACTTGGAAGAACTACTCCAACTGTAGAGAATATCGATCCTGGTATTCCGGCAATTTGATATCCAATGAAGGTAGCAGAATTGATTGCTATCGGCCCCGGGGTCATCTGAGAGATAGAAATAAGAGTGAGAAATTCATCAAGTTCAATCCATTTGTTTATGTTAACTATTTGATCCTGAATGAGGCTGAGAGCACCGTAACCACCCCCGAAGGCAAGAAGACCGATTTTGAAGAAGGCCCAGAACAGGTTTATTAGGATCATTGCGTCCTCCGCTTGTCTATGAAGTAGATCAGCATAGAGCAGACTAGCAGGACCCAGATCGAAGATAAATTGAGAAGGACAATTGCAATTGTCCCCGCGGTAATAACCGCCAGTATCATATATCTCTTGAGACTTCTCCTCAGCAACTGGAAAGAAAGATTGGCCAATATGACGGTAACTCCGACCCTTGCTCCTGCAAAGAAGCCCTTGAAAACAGGTAGATCAACGAAATCAGTGAAGAAGCTTGCGATAACCAGTATTATTATGAATGGAGTTAACGAAGCTCCAAGAACCGCGAAAAATGCACCCCAGAATCCGGACAGTCTGCTCCCCAGTATCATCGCGGTGTTGATTGCAATTACACCGGGTACTGTCTGGGCAGTAACAATAACATCAAGAAATTCATCGTTTTGCATAATCTTGTACTTATCAACAATGAATTCTTTGATGACGGGGATCATCGCGTATCCACCACCTATGGTGAACGTGCTAACTTTGACGAATATCCAGAAAAGCCTAAGTGGGCTCATATAGCGCATTGTCCATCATATCCAAATCGGAGAGACGAACTTCCTCCTCTCGGTTTTGATTATTCCTTCAGCGAAGTGCTTTGACCAGTATCAGTATTTCTCTCTATCCTTGACCATTCAGCTCCTATATTTTACAACTCGTTCCAGTTTTCTGCAGTCATATAACCAATTGTCTTTGTGGTAGAGCATACCCTACGTGATAAACTTGTTTTAAGGGGGTGAACCTATGGAAAACAGAATTAGATGGGGTGCAAAAGCCATTTCTTCCGATGGAAAAGATCTCGGAAAAGTCATCCGGGTTGTTATTCATCCCAAGAACAATGAAGTCACTCATGTCGTAATAGAGAAAGGTATCTTCAACAGAGTGGCAAAGCTCGTGCCGATAACGACTGTCTTTTTTGCGGCTCCCGATGAGGTTAGGTTGAAAATTGAATCGAAGGATGTTGAAACTCTGCAGGATTACGAGGAGACATTCTTTGTGACCGGAGAGGAGATTGATAACTTGGAAAGCGGGGTTACTCCGGTATACTGGCTCAGACCGGTAGGTGATTATGCAGAGCTTTATCCTCTTCCGCCTCTCAATACTTCGATAAACGTTCCCAAAGATACTAAGTCACTCGAACCAGGTTGTGATATAGTTAGTGCTGAGGAAAAGATGATTGGAAGGTTAAGAAGCTTCGTTCTGAATGACGAAGGGAAGATAACTCATTTAGTTTGCGAATATGGTAGTTTTGGCTCCAAGTCGAAAAAGCTCATACCGATAGACTGGGTTGAGGAGATTGACGAATGTAAAGTAAGGGTCTCCGCGTCCTCAGTGATGGTGGAGAAACTGCCGGAAATGGATTGATGAAAAAGTTGACGGTTTACTATTTGGTAGCTACTGCAATTCTTTTTATACTCAATTTCGCCGAGGGCACTTATACGCAGCCCATTTTTTTCTTTCTTCCGCTAGTAATCGTTTTCGACTACTTGATTATAATGGGAGTACCGGGGGGTGGTCGCTCCAAGAAGATCTCTGCCTTTCTAGAAGATGTTCACAGTGTACTAACTCTTACCGATACCTTTAACGAAAGTACGAAAGGCAAGATAATCGATTCCGAGAATCTGAAGAAGCTTAAAGAAGTTGTGCTTTCTCTCGAAGAGAAGCTAAGAAAACCATCAGAGCTACAGAGAAAGCTGTACATATTCTCTGCCTATGCCGCACCGCTTTTTCCTCTTGCAGTAATGCTTTCATCGGTACTGGTTCAGAGGAGGACAGAAGTTGCGGCCGGTATATTCTCCTACTGTGCTTCAGGGATAATTGTTGCTTTATCTAGAAAGGCCTTTTCAAGTCTTGAGAAGACAATACAGAAGCTCAATAATGAGATAAGGAAAGCTGTGGACGATATTACTTTGTAGAAACTATCTTTCGCTTACTGAAAGGAGGTTCGAAATGGCGTTTGTTGAAGTTAGAAACGTTAGTAAAACTTATAGGTCAGGTGAGATTTCGGTTGAGGCTTTGAAGGGTGTATCCTTCGATATCTACGAGGGGGAGATACTGTCGATTCTCGGACCATCTGGTTGTGGAAAGAGTACGCTTCTGAACTGCCTTTCAGGAATTGATACCCCGACTGAAGGGAAAGTCATGATTAGAGGTGTGGATCTTCATTCTTTGAAGGACGACGAAAAGACTCGATTCAGGGCAATGAATATGGGATTTGTTTTTCAGTTCTACAATCTTATACCAGTACTGAATGCGGTCGAGAACGTTGAGCTTGCCATGCTTACAATGGGAAGCAACCAAAAAAAGGCTCGAGAAGCCGCTATGGAGATTCTCGCAAAAGTGAATCTCAAGGAGCGAGAGTATTATCTGCCTTCTCGACTAAGCGGTGGTGAGCGACAGAGAGTTTCCATTGCAAGAGCACTTGTTCATAAACCTGCAATCGTGTGGGCCGACGAACCCACCGGAGCCCTCGACACGAAAACCAGCGGCGACCTTATGAATCTTATAACTGAGCTGAACCAAACTCTTAATCAGACTTTCGTTATTGTAACCCACGATGAAAGAGTCTCCGATTATTCCAACAGGATTCTCCATATGGACAGCGGTCACATTCTGAAGATTGAAGAGAATAGAGAATTGAAGGTGGAAGAGTGCTAATACAGATAGTGAGTCTTTTTACGGGGATTGCTGTAATTGCAACCATTGTCTCCATGATAATGAATCCAATAATCTTCAAAATAGGTTACAGGAACGTCTACAGAAGAAAGTCCGATACTTTCCTCGTAATAATGGGATCATTGATAGGAACGGCACTGATAATGGGCTCCATGGCCATGAACGATTCCTTTCAGAAGTTTTTGTTTAGTCAGATTGAGAGAACTCATGGTGAGATAGATGAATTGGTCTACATTCCTTCAGATAATCAGAACGTCGCAAAAGAGTTCATCCCAAACTTCAAGATAGAAGCTCTTGTCGATTCACTGTCCAGAAATGAACAGGTTGACGGTGTTCTTCCCATTCTCAGCAGGACTGTTTCAGTGGGTCTCCCGGGTAACGCAAGAAGTCAAACCGGTCAGAGTATGCAGGTCACCATCATAGGAGTCTTGTTCGATCATTTGTCAAAGTGGCCCGACGCTTCCGGTATCGATCTAGCCATTCCTCCCCCAACGGATGGTGTACCCGGCGTCATAATAAACCGAGAGCTCGCTGATTCATTAAGCGTGTCGGTTGGAGACGAGATCGAAATCCTTGCGGATCCTGGACAGAGGTTGCTCTTCTGGATTCCTCTTCCACAAGTGAAAATTATTGACATTGTTGAAGGTAACGGTGTTTTTAATTATCAGATAGAGAATCAACGGCCAAACGCATTCACTATGCTTATGGATGTTGAAGTTGCGAGAGAGGTTTTGAAAATCGGTGTGGATGATTATTTCAACGCTTTGCTTGTATCCAATCGCGGTGATTTCTTAAAGGGGGAGAGGCTTACTGATGATGTTTTGGTAGCGATAAGAGAGGTGGCCGGCGAAGAGTTTGCTGTTAGAGAGGTAAAGAGGGATTCTATCAGGATGGTTGATCAAGGCAATATCGGTCTTCTATTCCTTATGTTAAGCGTTTTCGCAATATTCGCAGGAGCGCTTCTTCTGACAAATATATATTTGATGCTAGCACAAGAGAGAAGAACCGAGCTTGGAACTCTCAGAGCGATAGGCTATTCGAGAAAAAGGGTCTCAAGAACCATTTTCTATGAAGGATTCTTCTACTCGATAATATCTTCAGCAATTGGTGTGCTCGCTGGTTTGGCTATCGCAAGGTTGACTCTGGGAAGTTTTGTGAGTCTTTCCGAAGATATCGTAACGCTTATTCCCATTGAAGGAGCGAACATCGCATTTGATTCCATGCAGAGCTCGTTTGCCTTTTTTGTGCGTACCGATTCGATTGCTTATGGGTTTCTCCTTGGATTGATCATTCCATTGGTAATAATTCTATATACGGGAAGGAAAATTTCACGAACAAATATAGTTACCGCCGTAAGGAATATTCCCGAAGAACTGGACGAGCGCAAAAGACTCTTATTGAATATCATAGCTTCAGTTGGAGTTCTCTTGTCAATAGTAGTTGCATATAGCGCCTACTCTATAGGTAATGCAAACGGCTTTTTTACGGGTGTCGTATTGACAGGTCTGCTAATACCGATTGCTATTCCAGCGAGAAACAAGAGGTTAATCGAGTCGCTCTTCTCCATTGCGGTCATAGCGTTTACAATGGTCAGTAACTCTTTTTCATTAATAGCTTCCAGCGGTTCTTCCATCTATCTAACGGTTGCAAAAGGGGCTGCGATTCTTTTCGCCGGTCTTTTCCTGATTGTCTATAATCTAAAGACTTTCGAGTTTCTCCTTAATAAGTTGTTCCAAAAGGCGAGAGCTGCCGCACCAGTATTCAAGATTTCGATAGCCTTTTCTTCCAGGAATCGCATGAGGACAGGTCTTACCATTGCCATGTTTGCGGTTGTGATTTTCGTGATTACGCTTATCTCTGTAATACCTTACTCGATGGAGCAAATGCTTATAAGAAGCAGGGACGCGGTTTTCACTGGTTTTGATGCTGGCGCCTTCTCGCTTACAGGAGAGAGAACCATCTCCTTCACTGAACTTCAGTCACAGCCTGAAGTGAGAGAGATCTCGACCGTAGCGAGTTTGAACGTAGCTGTGAGAGAAGAGGATAGCTTTGGACTTGAACAGATATATCTAGTTGACGACCTTTTCATAGACAATAGCAGATTGACCGATATTCTTTATGATGAGCACCTAGACATATCAAGCGGTGAAGAGCTTTGGGATTACTTGCGTAGTAATCCCGGTACTGTAATAGTGTCTAATAGCGTTTTGCCGGATGTTGCTCCTGGAGATACTCTGGAACTCAGAGGGATAGTCGATCAGGGAGATTCCGGTCAAGGTATTGGCGGGTTGTTGAGAAGAGGGGTTTCGTCAGAGTCGATTGACACCAGTCCTGTTTATTTGGAAGTAATCGCTACAATTCCGGAAAATACTATCTCCTTCCTCAATGGACTCCTAATCTATGCAGGAAATGTTCCTAGCGAGTTAGCAGGAAGTGCTGCAGAGAGATACTTACTTTTCAACCTTGCAGGCACTTCTCCGGATCAGAAGAAAGAGAACTTTGACATCCTGCAGAGTAAGATCGAATCTAGGAGCCTCTTCCTCCTTTATGTTGACGACATAATCAATTTAACATCCTCTATGCTGCAAGGAACAGTCAACATTCTCAGATCTTTCCTTTACTTCGGGATGCTAGTCGGGATCGTAGGAATCGCGATCATTATGTTCAAGGCTCTTCACGAAAGAAAGCGAATAATCGGAATGCTTAAGGCAATTGGATTTACGAAGAAGATGGTGTTCTCCTCCTTTCTCTTGGAAAGTTCATTTATCGCGATTGTTGGTATTGTTCTCGGAATTGTAACCGGCACTCTTACAAGTATAGAGATCTACGCTTCTCCATTGATGGAAGGCATGAAACTGTATATTCCGTGGGATCAGCTTGCTGCCATGACCCTGATATTCTATTTTGCTTCACTTGTGTCTACGATTATTCCCAGTTATTCGGCCTCAAGAATAGAACCTGCTGAAGCTCTGCGGTATTTTGAATAGGAGTGGTGAGGTGAGCAGGATATTGGTGGTGGATGACGACAGTTCGGTTAGAGTGCTTCTAAAATCAATACTTGTCAGGGATAGACACGATGTGATCGAAAGCCCCGATGGTGAGTCTGCGTTGTCTTCACTGTCAAGAGACAAGCCTGATATGATTTTGCTGGATCTTATGCTGCCCGACTACAATGGACTGGATATTCTGACTGAGCTCAAGTCTAGTGAAGAGCTGCGGTCTATTCCAGTAATCGTACTTACCGGTTCTTCAGACAGGCAGAGCAAACTTACTGCTCTCAGTTCGGGGGCCGTTGATTTCATCTCAAAACCCTTTCTTCCCGAAGAGGTTTTACTTAGAGTGAATACTCAGTTGAAGTTACACGAGTTGATAAAGTCTCTGAGAATAGCTGTAGACAATCTTGAGAGTGATGTTCTTGCGGCGGGAAAGATACAAAACGCGCTTGTACCGAAAAGCGATCCACAAGGACTTGCTGTCAGATGGATCTACGAACCTTCCTACAGAGTTGGCGGGGATATATTCGATGTGTTTAGGTTGAACGAAAACCGTTTCTTCGTTTATTTGGCGGATATGTCCGGACATGGAGTAAATGCTGCAATGCTATCGGTTATGGTGCACCGGTTCATTGAAGATTTCAGATCCGGTATTAACGACATAGATTTCGACCTGAGCAGCTTCATGAAAGAGCTCGACAAGAACTTCGTGTTTGAGAGGTTCAATCTATTCTTTACTATTATCGCCGTAGTTGTTGATCTAGAAGGCTTTGCTCTTCTGGCAAATGCGGGGCACCCCTCGCCGATGATTCTTAGAAAGGGCTCTGTTGAACTGCTTGATGATAGGAGAGAAAGCCTGATTGGTATGAACATGGTTCGCGGAGAAGTGTCGAGAGTGCCGTTATTAAAGGGAGATCGTCTTCTGTTGTATACAGACGGATTGATTGAGTTGCTGAACGAAAAAGGTGAGATGTATGGTGAGAGCAGACTAAGAGATCTCTTTGAGAGTTGTGCGAATATAGACATTGAGGAAACGTCTGAGCGTCTTAAGACCTCATTTGATAGCTTCAAAGGAAGTGTGTTGGCTGAAGATGATATTACGGCGCTGCTCATAGAGTTCTAGTAAGAACGTCATATGGTCCGGAAATCTATGAAAACTAGGAGCGAGAGTAAGATGTTTGAATTGAAGATGATGGAGAATAAGATCGGAGTAATTTCCCTCTTGGAAAGAGCGAGAATCACAGGAGAGACATCGGCGAGGTTCAGAAAATGGCAAGAGACAGTCGATCTCAAAAGCTGTTCGTCAGTGATCGTCGATGGGACCAACATCGAATTCATTGACTCTATGGGCATTGCCGCTTTGATAAGCATCTACAAGACAGTTGCTGCTGAAGATAGTGATCTCGTCTTGATAAATTTGTCTGATGAGATAAAGAAGCTGCTTAATACTCTGAGGCTCGATAGGCTCTTTGTTGTAAAGGATTGTAGCCTTGAAGAAGTCATCAAGAATTCGTGTTGAGAGATGGGTGAGAAGAAGTACAATTTCAAGGTTAGACCCGAAATGGGCAAAATCGATGCTTTCTCGGCTAAAGTCTCGGAGATAGTAAGAAGGTGCATGGACAATGAAACCGGTTTCAGAGCTGGCTTGATAGTAATTGAGGCTTGCTCTAATATCGTTAAGCACGGCCAGCTTACTGAAGAAGATCTCATATCAGTCAGTCTCGCTATCGGGGAAAATGAAGTAGTAATTACAATCGAAGACACTTCAAGAGAGTTCAATCCACTTGAGGTGGATGATCCAAATCTTGAGAACATCGAGCTTCTGCAGCAAGGTGGAATGGGTATCTACTTAATAAAGAGGTTTTCCAAGAAAGCTGAATACTCCTATGTTGACGGCAGAAACATTCTGAAGATCATAATCTAACTAGAACTTGCTTTTGCTTTCCATCGCTGTGCAGGTTCACAATCAAACTAAACCGTAGTACTTGTTGGTAGTGCATCATGCTCAACTCGATAATGAGTTTGACTTGGCCTTGATCTATGTGTTATAAATTACTGATCGCAAACCAGTAGGTGCTGAAATGAAGAATAGACTTCTTTAATCTACAAAACTGAATACTTCCTCAAAAAACATCGAAAGACTTCAATCCTATTTAGCCGTTCAATTCAAATAACTTTGAGCTTCTAGCCTTACTGGAGGTGATCAATTTGCTTCAAATACACAATCTTTCAGTTTCCTTTGGAAGCGTAGACGTTCTTAAGAAAGTCAGTCTCGATCTTGCTGCAGGAGAGATTTTGGCTGTCACCGGGGCAAACGGTGCCGGCAAGTCGACTCTCCTGAAATCCATCAAAGGTGAAATCACTCCCTCGGAAGGAAAAATAACTATTGAGCAAGGTATCGACCCGCTTCTTGTTAACCAGGAGATTGCAGACTTTTATGGGACAGTGAAGGAGTATCTACTGGGGGCGAAAAAAGAGCTCTTCGACATCTACGAGAAATTGGGCAGCTCTGTAAATGATCCTATGACCTATGCGGAACTCATAAATGAATTTCATAATGTTGGGGGATTCGAGTTCGAAGCAAAGATTTCTTCATCTCTAAATGAGTTTGGCATCAATGTTGACAATCTGGATTTCCCGTACATGAATTTCTCCCATGGGCAGAAGAGAATTCTCTCCCTTGTCAGGGGAGTTCTCTCCGGTTCGAATCTTTTCTTGCTGGACGAGCCGACAAACCATCTCGACATAGAAATGACCTTAAGACTTGAAGAGATCATAACCTCACTAAGCGAGAGGGGTGTTGGAGTTATTGTTGTAAGTCATGACAGGAGATTCATCGACAGAGTCGCTCACAAGACGATCTATCTGAAAAGAGGAGAGGCAATAGGAGTTCGAGGTGGCTATTCTGAGATGCTGGCGCATCTGAAAAGTGATTTCCTATCAAGGAAGAAGAAAAGTGAAGAGATAAGTAAGAAGATACGTCAACTGGAACTCGATGCGACCAGGAGGAAGAGCTGGTCAGATTCAAGAGAGGCTTCAAAGAGATTCGCAAGCGATAAAGGCCATGAAGGACATATGGCGGCCAAACTAGCCAGACGTGCGCTAGCTGTACAGAAAAGGACCGAAAGACTGATCGGTGAACTGGAGTGCGAAAAACCGTTTGTTGAGAAGCCTGTTACTGTCAGGATTCCTAAATATGGAGTTCCGAACAGAAAAATGGTCATGGTGGAGGGCCTCTCGTTCTCTTACGAAGAAAATGAAGTCATAAGGGAGGCCTCTGTTAACATGGATACTTCCGATAGAGTTGGTCTCATAGGGCCGAATGGTTCGGGGAAAACAACTCTGATGAAATGCCTGGTAGGGATTCTGGAACCATCGAGTGGCAGAATGTACAGAAACGAGAGTGTAAACTGGATGTACATTCCACAGAATGTCGCAGAACTCTTCGAAAGAGGAACTCCCTATGAAGAAATCGCCGACCTTGGACTGGAAGTGACCGCCGTCAGAAGTCACCTGGCCAATATCGGTCTCAAGGGAGAGAAGGCCTTCTCGGAGATTAAAAAGATGAGCTACGGAGAGTTGATGAGGCTTGCCTTACTGAAATCTCTTCTTTCAAAGGTTGAGTTCATCTTTATGGACGAGCCAACCAATCATTTGGATATTGAATCTCTAGAAGTACTTGACAGACTTCTCAACGACTTCGCAGGAGGGTTTTTCTTCATTAGTCACGACAGGCAGTTCATTGCAGAACACGGGGAAAAGATTCTCACCATTGAAGAAGGTATGCTTAAAAGCTTCGAGTATTCAGAGGAGATTGATATCGACTCCTTTGATTGTACAAAAGAGATTCTTGCGGACTCCTACGATGAGTCGAACTTCAGGAGAAGCACAAAAACCTTCCTTCATAATTCTGAGGAGGAAGATTGAGAGCTCGGCACCGATGGGGATATTCTAGCAGCTGGAGAACCCAGAGAATAACGAGAAATGCCTCATCCGCATTGGAAACTTTTTTATGAGCCTATTTGATATATAATATTCCTAACTCAATCCAGGAGAAGGAGCGAACCCACATGCTAGAAGTTATTCAGGCTTACAGAAGAGCTATTTTGGGCGGATTTTTGGATTCCGTGGGTGAATGCTATCTCGTCGAGCCTGGATTGCTCTGAATTTTTACTGTAAATCAAGAGGCCGTGACGGGTGTCACGGCCTCTTTCTTTTGGGAGAAATCGTTATGAATAATATGGTTGAGCGCATGAAAAGCAACATAAAGAAGAATTACCTATTCTCTTTTCTTATGAACATGAGACTGTCTAGCGGTCTCTGGATGATCTACATGGCCTCCAAGGGAATGAGCTTGACGCAGATCGGTTTCCTTGAAGGAATATTCCACGTGACCTCTTTGACGATGGAGGTCCCTACAGGGTCTGTAGCAGACTTGTTCGGAAGAAAGCTCAGCAGAACCATGGGGAGGTGTCTATCTCTTGTAAGCATTCTAGTATTGATCGGCTCTAGGAACTTCCTTCATTTCGCACTATTCATGGTACTCGCTGCACTTTCGTATAACCTGGAATCTGGTTCTGGAGAGGCTCTTGTTTATGACTCTCTCAAATATCTGAAAAAAGAAGACAATTTCATATCGGTTCTTGGGAGGCAGGAGGCTATATTTCAAGTGTCTTCAGTTACGGCGCTTCTAATCGGCGGGTTCCTGGGAACGTACAACTATCACTATGCATTTTGGGTTTCCGCTGGGATCATCACATTTTCGGCGGTCTATTCTCTTTCGTTTACAGAACCACCAATCCTCGAATCGGTGAGCCGTAACTCAAAGACCTTCCGGGGCTTCTTGAAGCAGATTGTTGATAGCTTCTCAATAATCGCTAGAGATAAAAAGGTTGCATTTCTTATCTTTTTTGTTCAGACTATATTGGCATTCAGCGCCTGCATATTCTTTTACATTCAAAACTACTGGAAAGGACTTGGCCGCACGGAGTTTCAGATTGGCATATACCTCGCAGCCGGGTCGTTTCTTGCCGGTTTAGTGGCCATGAAGGTTCAGAGGTTATCTCATCTGCTGAAGGAGAAGAAAGTCCTGATCATACTGCCTCTTGTTTCTGTCGCATCCATGTGGGGTGTGGCTCTTTGCTCGAACAAGTTACCTTTCTTCATGGTTGTAACTATGATTGAAGCCATGCTGTTCGTAGCAGGTAACGACTACATAAATAAGCTGATTCCATCCAGGAGCAGGGCAACGATAATATCCTTTGCAAGTATGATGTATAGCTTAGTAATGATAATTTTCTTCCCAATTTTCGGAAGAATCGCTGACACAATCTCGTTTGGAGTTGCTTTTGTCTCACTGGCTGTGATGGCAAGCTGTCTTTATGTGTTCAGTATGTATTTACTCAAGAAGATCGGATGAAAGAATTGATTCGCGCTCCTTAAGGCAATGTCGGTCAAAAACCGCCTCGGGTTACAGTATTAGGAGAGTGGAACGCTCAGTAAAGGTGACAGCTTACAAAATGATCTTTCGTTACCTCGGTCATTTGCGGCTTCACACTCGAACAAATCGCCATTCTCCTGAAACATCTGGGGTGAAAGAAGCATCCAGTTGGTGGGTTCAAGGGACTGGGAGCATCACCTTCAAGTATTATTCTTTCGAGCTTATGATCGGTTTCACCGGGAATCGCCGAAAGGAGGGACTGAGTATATGGGTGAAGCGGTGATCTGTAGAGTTCTTCAGATTCGGAGAGCTCAACGATTTCGCCAAGATACATGACGGCTATTCTGTCGCAGAAGTAATGAACAACGTTTAAATCATGGGAAATGAAGAGATAGGTCAGAGAAAGCCTCTCCTGAAGATCGTTCATAAGGTTAAGCATCTGTGCCTGGATAGAGACATCGAGCGAAGAAACCGGCTCATCGGCTATTACGACTTCTGGATTAAGAATTAACGCATTCATGATTCCTACGCGCTGCTTTTGACCTCCAGAAAGCTCGTGAGGGAATCTTCCCAACAGATCCTTGTCAAGTCCCACAAGGTTCATGCTCTCCAAAATCAGCTCTTTGATCTCTCTCTTTTGCATTCCCATCGCTCTCAAAGGTTCTCTCAGTATCCACTCGACTGTTCCTTTTGGATTCAAGGATCCTGAAGTGTCTTGAAAGATTAGCTGAACCTTCTTTCTGAATTCACGTTTTTGATCTCTCTTCAGCGAAGTAACGTCGTCGCCTTTGAAGAGGATCCTCCCCTCCGTCGGTTTTAGAAGCCCCACGATTGTATAGGCGGCTGTTGATTTTCCACAGCCGGACTCACCTACAAGTCCGAAAGATTCTCCTTCAGAAATACTTAAGGAAACTCCGTTCAGTGCCTTGATCATCCCCGGCTTCTTCAGCAATCGGGTTCTTCTCAGTATGTAATGTTTTTTAAGGTTATGAATCTCCAGAATACCTCTCTTCATCAAATCTCTCCAGCAAGGAAGCATCTCGCTTCGTGATCATTGTCCATCTTTTTGAAGCCGGGGAACTCTTTCTTACATTTTTCGACAGCGTAGTCACATCTTGGCTCAAATGGGCAACCGTAAATCATGTCTGCTATTGACGGCACCCGGCCTCGAATGTCGAAGAGCTCTTTGCCTTTTGAGTCTCTCTTAGGCATGGCTTTTATGAGGCCCATTGTGTAGGGGTGGGCCGGATCTGTGAAGAGCTTATCGACAGGTGCTTTCTCAACGATGTGCCCGGCATACATAACGTAAACCATCGAGCAGATCTCCCGAACTACTCCTAGATTATGCGAAATAAAAATCATTGAGGAGTTTCTCTCACGATTTATCTCTCTTAACAGCTCCAGTATCTGTGCCTGTATTGTTACGTCCAAAGAAGTAGTCGGCTCATCTGCGATTATCAGTTTTGGATTGCAGACTATGGCTATGGCTATAGCTATTCTCTGCCTCATACCGCCCGACAGTTCGTGAGGGTACTTGCCATATGTCCTTTCTGGATCAGGAAGACCGACACCTTTGATGATCTCAAGAACCCTTGAGAATCGCTCTTCCTTGTCAAGAGAAGTGTGCATCTTAAGGTTCTCCTCAATTTGCCACCCGACCTTCAGTAGAGGATTGAGCGATGAAAGTGTCTCCTGAAAGATCATCGAGATATCTTTGCCACGTATTCGCCTGATTTTCTCCTCATTTAGAGAGAGCAGATCGGTTCCTGAGAAGAAGAGACTTCCTGTCACGTGCGAATTGCCTGGAAGCAACCTCATTATCGAAAGAGCTGTCACTGTCTTTCCGCATCCAGATTCTCCAACGATCCCGATTATCTCCTTCTCCAGCACCTCCAGAGATATGCCCTTCACTGCGTAGAGCATCCCTTCTGTAGAATCGAAGGCGATTTTGAGATCTTTGATATCTAACAGAGGCTCTATTTCAGTTCGCATATGTTCTCACCTATTTTCTCTTCTCTCTCATGTCCCGAATCCCATCTCCGAGAAAATTGAAGCCCAGCACAAGTAGGGTAATAAAGATTCCGGGTGCTATCGCGTACCAGGGGCTGACGGTTATGAAGACCTGAGACTCACTCAGCATTCTTCCCCAGCTGGGATTGGGTGGCTGGATTCCAAGTCCAAGATAACTGAGCGCCGCTTCGGCCAGAACTGCATTTGAAAAACCCATAGATGCTGCCACAACAATTGGGGAAAGTACATTAGGCAAAATGTGTCTTAACATAATACGGAGGTTTGAAACTCCTCTTACCTTTGCACTTCTTACGTAATCCAGCTCTTTATACTGAACGAAGCCACTCCTTGTGATCCTGGCAAACGAAGGAATCGACATGATACCTATTGCGACGATCGTGTTTCTCAAACCTACCCCAAAGACTGAAACAAACATCAATGCAAGGAGAATGCTGGGGAAGGCCATCATTGCATCGATGAATCTCATAATTATCTCATCGACAATTCCTCCGAAGTAACCAGACACGGCACCGATCGTTACTCCAAAGAGAGTTCCGATAGAAACGGCAACCAATCCTACAAAAAAGGCAGTTTGAGAAGCTTTCATGATCCTGCTAAGCACATCTCTTCCGAAATTGTCTGTACCCAGAAGATGGCGGACTGACGGAGGTGAAAAACGCTCTTCCCTGTTGATTTCCGTTACTGAAAACGGAGTGTAAAACAAACTCACAATCATCATTGAGAACAAAAGAGATATCAATACAATTCCAATTCTGAGATTTATGCTTCTCTTGTCCATACTATCCTCATGCGCCCAATCTGATTCGAGGGTCGATTACGGTATAGACAATGTCGATCAGGAAGTTGATAATCACAATTATAAACGCAATGTACAGTACCATCCCCTGGACGAGAGGTAGGTCACGGGTTGAGATCGCATTGATCAACAGTCTTCCAAGACCTGGGAGCGTGAAAACCTGTTCGATCACTATCGAGCCTCCAAGAATGTTTGCCGCTATCATACCGAGGACTGTAACGATCGGAATTAGAGAGTTCTTCAGCACATGCTTGTACAACACTGAGTTTATGTTCAAACCCTTTGACAGGGCCAGCTGCACATAGTCGCTCTTCATCTGATCCATTACGGAATTTCTCGTATACCTGATAATCGAGGCAATTGACGGAAGGGCTATTGCGATGGCGGGGAGCAGTAAAGACTTGAAAGCTCCTACGGCATCCTCGCTCCACGGGACGTATCCTCCAGGCGAAACCCAACGGAGAACGATTCCAAATATGTACATCAAGATTATCCCGCTCCAGAAAGAAGGAATGGCCATTCCAATTTGTGAGATCATAGAAATCAAAATGTCGGGAAGTCTGTGACCATATTTTGCACTGACTATTCCAAGAGGAATTCCCACTAGAGTAATGAACATCATGGCCATAAGCGCCAGCGAAAGAGTTACCGGTATCCTGTCTAGAATCAGATCAGACACTGGGACTGAGTATCTCATAGAAGTGCCGAGGTCTCCCGTCAAAAGACCCTTAAACCACCTCGAAAGTCTCTCGCCGAGAGGATCGTTTAGTCCCAATTCGGCTGAAAGAGCTTCGAATTGCGATTCTTCAGCGTCTACGCCGAGTCTCGACAGTGCAGGATTCCCGGGGATCACCTCGAAAGCCACAAAAGCTATGAGCGAAACCAGAAGCACTGTCAGAATCATTGCAAAGAGTTTCTTCAGATATACATACACAGATGACGCTCCTCCCTAACGGTAATAAAGAGTTGACATATCCTGTACGTACAGTGGATAGACCTTGTACCCAAATAGATTAGGAGCAAGTGCCACAAAGAAGTTGGGATCCATTATGTAAACTGCCGCAGCGTCTTCTGTGAGGATTATCTGTGCCTGCTTAAATAGAGAGGCCTTCTCTTCAATGTCCGTTTTTTCAATGGCCATTTTGACCACTCGATCGTATTCGATGTTGAAGTAGTTGTAAAAGTTTCTCGGATAATCGGAAACGTATCGCCTCAAAATATCGTATGCGCTTAGTTTCCCAGTGAGACCAATTATTGTCATTTCGTACTCTCTTGACGTATAGACCTTGTCCAGCCATACGCTCCATTCTACCAGCTCTATTTCGGCTTCTATGCCAACTCTCTTAAGCTGTTCGACAATTATCTGGGCTGTATCTATGTGAAACTGATAGTTCGAAGGTACTGTGATCTTTGTGCTGAAACCGTCGGGATACCCTGCCTCAGAAAGAAGCTGTCTTGACCTTACCAAACTGGTTTCATAGTAATCCTCGAGACCCTCCTGATGATACATGCTCATTATCGGCGACATGTTTGAACCGAGCTTCGTCCCGTAACCGCCAGCCACGATTTCTATAATCTCGTCCTTGTCCACTGCATGGTTAATCGCCCTCCTGACTCTAATGTCGTCGAAGGGGCTGACCGCATGGTTCATTGCCATCAACTGGACCATGTTTTGCTCTGCAGTAATTAAGTTGAATCGATTACCCAGAACCATTGCCTGAATTGCATCGAGTCTTGGAAGTATCTGAACGTCCCCGGCCATGAAACTCATGATAGCAGCCTGGTTGTCGGGAATTATTCTGAATTCGACTTCGTCCACTATAGGCAGCTCGGGATTCCAGTATTCGTCGAATTTCTCTATTACAAGCCTCTGACCCGGCTGATACTTGACGAATTTGAACGGTCCAGTTCCTATCGGGTTGACTTCATGGTTGTCGTTATTTGCGGGAATTATCGCGATGATGAACTTCTCGAGAAAGTCGGTGTTCAAGGTACTGAGTTCCACCTTTATTGTCTCTTCATCTACCGCTTCGATCTTTGAGACGAATTTTTCGAAGTCTGATGAAAGGCCCCTTTCCTGATTGTTTCCTTTCAGCCTGTTGAGAGAGTACAGAACATCGTCAACTGTGACCTCAAATCCGTTATGGAACTTCACACCGCTTCTTAACGTAAAAGTATAGGTCAGGCCGTCCTCCGATATATGGTAACTCTCGGCCACAGCCGGAACAACACTTCCATTCGAGTCGGGTTTGAGGAGACCCTCAAATACGTTGAACATCATTTCGTAAGTGCCCGAAGCAGCCGCTCTATGTGGATCAAGAAAATCGGGATCCTGCATCACTGCGACCACGATTTTTTGAGACAGCAAACTGGTCAAAGAAATAATAGAAAGCATTATTATCAAGAGAATCTTTCTCATTTCATTCCTCCCTAAACAAATCTTTTCAGTAACCTCTCTGGTGCAGCCGTCGGATATGCTTCGATCATTGCGTCCTCAACATTTGTTATTTTAATCTTTATGGCTGCAGAGACCTAATGCTGCTTTCAAAGTGAGACATATGAAATAGATTTGCCAACCGTTGTATTTCAACTATAGTCTAACGCAGATGATTTCATTCTGCTCATCGAAGCGATGATCGATTTGGCTCATGACTGTGCAGAAAGACTCTCTCTTTGAGCCACCAGTTAAAATAAGAGCCTCTTGGAGATTCAATAGACTTAATTCAAAGCCGGTGAAAGCGACAGATGGTTCGGTAGGAATACTGTGGATATCAATTCCGGCAGGTGAACTCAGAACGACGAGCAATTCGATTGGTTAATCCAGAATCCATCTCAGTATTGCAGAAGTGAGTTATCATTGATTATGGGCTCCACAAACTCTCTCAACTGGAGGTGCCTTTTGTTCAGAAGACTGGCTACTGTAGTGTTATCTGTCACGTCTCTTTCTTTTCTTCTATTTGCCAATCCCATAGATGAAGTTATGAATAAGAGTATTGCGTTTGAAGGCTTTTGGGGAACCGTTCTTGTCTCAAGAGGAGATGCGATCTTGCACGCAGCAGGATACGGAATGGCAGACATTGAAAGGAATATCCCCAACACTCCTGAAAAGAAGTTCAGAATTGCATCGATTACCAAGCAGTTTACCGCAGCTGCAGTTCTTAGGCTACTGGAAGAGGGGACAATATCTCTTTCAGATTCTGTTGCAAAATTCATTCCCGAATTCCCTAACGGAGAGAGAATCCTTATTCATCAGATGCTTAATCATTCTTCTGGAATTCCAACAATGATTAACACGTTAGAACTTCTTGGAGAAGTCAAGAAATTTGAGGAGGATAGAACTCTTCAAGAAGCCGAAATCGCTTACATCTCCTCTCTGCCTCTGAGATTTGAACCTGGAAGCAGCTTTCTCTACAGCAACAGCGCGTATTTTCTTCTCAGCGTCATCATAGAAAGGGCAAGCGGGAAGCGCTATGATGATTATCTGAGAACGAACTTCTTCGAACCACTGGGAATGAATAATACCGGTTACGATTACAATGAATACGATAGCGGATGGGGTCTTCCTTACTACTGTGATTCCTATGTTATAGATCTCTCTAGCGTAAGACCTGCTGATTGGGTCGATAGAAGGCTTCCCGGTGGAGCGGGGGGGTTATACTCCACTGTGTATGATCTGTATCTGTGGGACAGAGCGCTTTCCTCCGGAGAAGTGCTTTCAGAAAGCTCCTTAAGACTAATGGAGAGTCCAACGAATGAACTCTTCGAGGCAGGCTATGGAGTCTTTATCGGTAACGAGCTTATAGATGGCGAGTACAGAAGGGTCGTTTATCACGACGGGGACACGAAGGGTACCTCGACTAGAATAAATCGGTATGTCGACGACGACATCTTTGTGGTGGTGCTGAGCAACATCGAGGGAAGGGATTTCACCGCGCTCTCGCACGAACTGGCGAAAGCAGTGATAGTGAACGGTATGGGAACGGATTGACTCGACGGGTTGAACGTTCTTGTGCCGGAAGGTGAAATCAAGAGAACCGCTCTCATTCATTTGAAGAGCGGTTCTCCGTTTTGCCGAAAGTGCAATTTGCCAATGGTCTGATCTTCAATTGGTTTTGTACAGAGCTTCTACAGTCTTTTTTATGTCGGAGTAATTGAGCATCAACTTTCCGTTCTGCGGCCGATCAGTGTCGAGGCTGGTCTCGTCGACCCAGTAACTGTCCAGTTCAACGATAACGCCCTTCGAATCGACGATGAAAACCCTCTCCTCGCCTGGGAAGCCGTAGAAATCGGCCAAGCTTCTTTCGTCTCTCAAATAGATATTTTCTAACAGCGCCGCTTCCGGCTCAGCTTGCTCCTTTCCTGTGAGTATCCATAGAACCTTCAGATCTGTGTACCTCCGGGCGAGATCGATGATTCCGTCCAATCTATACCTTTCGAAAGCGCTCAGAGAACTGCAGTCGCAATCGGTGTATACGGGTTCGACGACTGTCGCAGGCGAGACTTTGCTGAGAACGATCAGGCTGGGGGACCCCTCAAAAAAGGCCGCATTAACACTTGGATCCGTCTGGAGAACTCCGGGAATTGGAAGAGGTTGTCCCTTGAGAAATTTCGGTTTCTCCGTCGGAGTCTCCTTAGTCTCCTCAAAGGAAACCTTTTTCCCGTCTTCGGAAACCTCGCCGAGTCTGTATGCCCTGCCGTTCAAAGAGAAGACTTCCTTATGCAGGAAAATTTCATATGAGTCATGGATTAGAGCTATTTCGCCGTCGCCGTCCGTATCGACTCCGAAGTAAACCTGGTCGGTAGAGTAAAAACCTTTGGGGTCTTGCGTGAAGAGTTTGATCTTTCTCGGGCCGTCTTCGCCCCAGACTAACCCCTCCATGTGCTCGTACAAACAATATCGGATCTCCAGCTCGCCAGTCAACCCCGTCTTTCTGGCTAACAGTTTGACAGATCTTGATTCCCAATAACCATCGAGTTCGTAAAAGACTTTGACTCTGGTAATCCACTCGTAGGTCGTTGTGTCTTGGTGGGACTCCTTGAAGTCCGGTGCGATCGTTGGGTCGTCAAGCACATTGCCGTTGTTGTCCGCGTCGATCCACAGGAGGGGGATCTCTCCGGGTATTAGCGCGAATACTATCGGCTTGGCGCCGAGCTCGAGAAGGCCGTACTTCAACCCTTCTATAGATGGAGTTTCCAGAGTGTCAGGTTTTGATTCGCTGAGCGGGACGAGCGTCATTTCGTTTCCGGCCATCCATGGAATCTGTTTAGTCAAGTAGCCTGTAAGGCCGGCGGCAAAGGTCGTGACGAAACACAGGGAAAGGATTAGAACAAGCATTGTTCTTTTCATAAAATCACCTCCAGTTATCTGTGACATTTCGGATAAACTTTATGAGTCCGAACAGGCACATGATGACTCATAAGTGAAACAAGAGCCTTCATAAGGCCCGGTGTTTATGAAACAACCGACCGAACCTTCAACCTCTCCGATGCCGGAAAAATCACCGCTGAAACTGCAGGACTGAACGAGGAAAAAAACGACGTAACAATCTAGATAGAGATGTAATATTACGGCCAGTGGATTTCCGTTGCCATCGAAGTTCGCCGCTCTGCCAGTTAGCACGCAGTCGTATCCCTGATCGCCCCGGAAACAGCTTCCGTAGCATCTGATGATATAACAACCCGGAAGTTCGACGCGCGTCTCCATTTCTTTAACCTGATCGTTTGCGAAAGAGACTGAGAGAAGAAAACAGAGCAGAAGTAGAATTACCGTACGCCTCATAATACCACCTCCAATGATTGAATTGGATGGGCCGCATGAGCATGTGCACCATAGTTTACCAGAACACCATATGGTAAACCAAAGGCAATAAATAGTTTTTATACACATATTTCATGATATTGGAAAAACATTGCTAGCCAGGCGGTAAAGGCGATCAGGAAACCGAACTTTTCGCTTGAGACGGTCGGAAAGAGTTTATCGGCTGAGTTATTTTTGTGCGGAGTTCTGTATAGCGCCAGCCATTGATTATTGGAAGAGGGCCATTGGGAGTCAGAGGGAGGCTGGATTGTCGCGGTAAGGAAGATAACGGCAAGCTGCCTTCAAGGTTGTGACGAACTGCCTAAAGAGTCTATAGAAACATGCGTTACTGCAGTCATTGTTGGATTTTTATCGAGAGTGGCCCGGTACTAATGGAGAGAGTGAAAATGAACTTAAAAAGGTCTCGCTTGCGACTGCAAATAAGAGTATTTGTGTATCGCATCTATATGACCTTTTTCGATTTCTTAATTGAAGTAATGGAATGTATATTTGAATAGAGAAATTTCGCAGAAGGAGTGGGCACTTTTCATTTAAGCGAAGCTTTTTGTGTAGGATTTTCTTCTCCACTTCGATAATGAATTTTCGATTCGACTTTTGGGCTCGTGGTATCATAGTTCAGTTCCCTTCCCGGAGGTGTACGATGATCCCAGAAAAGGTGCTTGCAATACTGAAGGCCAACGACCTGAAGTTCTACGAATTTCCCGAAGGGACTACACCCACAGCCACGACGGCTGCGCAGATGTTGAAGGTGAAAGTCGGCCAAATTGCAAAGTCGATTCTCTTCACTTGCAAAAGTGGAAGAGCTTATCTTGTGGTCTGCCCCGGTGATCGGAAGGTCTCGCTTTCGAAGCTGAAGAAGATAGCCGGTGAGAAACCTCGTCTGGCCGATGGGACCCTAACGCTTAGAGTGACTGGTTTCTCCCCAGGCGGAGTTTGTCCCTTTGGACTTTCAGGAGTCAAAATCATTGTCGACCAGTCTCTTCAACAGTATGATACTGTTTTTCCTGCTGCGGGGACTTCCGGTTCCGCTGTCGAGACTAATTTCGAAGAACTTGTAAGGATAACTGGTGCCGAGGCAGCCGATGTCAGCAATCCTATGTCTCAATCGTAGAACACTACCAGCGGCAGCCCGCTGACCGGGTTTTGCATGATTTTTGATTTGAGGTCGTAAACCTGCCTAATGATTTCCGGAGTAACGACATCCCAGACCTTGCCTGAAGTAATCACTCTTCCATTATTGATGAATAAGAGCGTGTCTGAAATCTCTACCGCCTGATTTATATCGTGAAAGATCGCTATTGCACTTAGTCCCTTTGCGCGGACGAGATCAGTCGCGATTTTTCCAACTCTTCTTGCGTGCCCCGGATCTAGATGAGTTGTGAACTCGTCCATAAGAAGTATCTTTCCTTCCTGGGCAAGAGCCTTTGCGATTATTACACGCTGTTTCTCGCCTCCGCTGAGTGTACTGAAGGGACGATCCTTGAATCCGTATACTTCCGTAAGCCTCATCGATTCGTCAATTATCATGTAATCCTCATTTGTTAAGTTTCCCAGTCCCCTCAAATGTGGGTTTCTTCCAAACGAAACAATAGTCTCAACTTTCAGATCGAATGACGGTTCGAAGCTCTGTGGTATGTAAGATACTATTCTTGCCAGTTTTTTTGTTGAGAGACCGTGAAGATCTTCTCCCATGATTTTCACAAGTCCGTTCCAGTTCTTTCTAATTCCACAGATAACACCCATCAGAGTTGATTTTCCACTCCCGTTTGGTCCCAGTATTCCAAGCACTTCCCCGTGCCTGAGTTCCAGATCGATTCCACTCAGAACCTCTTCCTTTCCATAACTGAAATGCAGATCTCTTACCTGTATTGGATCAACCATCATTAGCCACTTCCCTGCTTCTTAGAAGATATATGAAGACGGGAGCGCCTACCAGGGCAGTCACTGCACCGATTGGGAGTTCCGTGGGTTGAAAGAGCGTTCTCGCAATGGTATCGCAGACCACCAGAAAAACCCCGCCGAACATCGCAGTTGCAGGTAGGTTCAGCTTGCTGTCAGTGCCAAAGGCCAGCCTAACCATGTGGGGTATAACAAGCCCCACAAAACCAATCAAACCGGCTGTTGCGACTGCAATTGCCGAAACGATTGATACGGTGAAGAATACGAGGAACTTTATGCGCTCCGGGTGAACTCCGACGGTTATGGCGTGTTCTTCTCCGGCTGCCATTATTATCATTCTTCGGCGAATTATCGTGAACAAAGCATACTGAAGAATAATAATCGGAAGTAGTCTGAAAAAATCATCCCAGGTAACACCCGAAAGAGAACCGAGAGACCAGAAGTGCAAGGTAATAACATTTCGCCAGGCAAATACGACAAGAAAAGTCACCGCCGCGTTGAAAAGAAAGGAGACTATTACTCCGGAAAGAACGAGTGTTGTTATAGGGATTCTCCCTCCTCTCCGGGAGATTGTATAGGTCAGGAATGAAGAAAACAAGGCAAAGACGAAAGCAAGGAGATCCATGTTCAGCGATATTCTGCCAACATCTCTCAAGAACAAAGACAACACAGCTCCAAAGGAGGCTCCTGCCGATATGCCGATAATATATGGGTCTGCAAGGGGATTCTTTAGGGTAAGTTGAAGTCCATTTCCACCTACCGCCAACCCTGAGCCGATCAGGAAAGCCACTAATAATCTCGGAAGTCTGAGATTCACATAGATACTGGAAGCTGGTTCCGAAGAGTCTCCAAGAAATATGCCGAAAATCTCATTCAACGAATAATTGACTGTTCCGAAACTCGAGAGCCACAGCATCCCAAGTACGGATGCTGTGGAGAAAAACGCGAAAAGTGCAGCGCGTTTCAATAGAAGAACTCTTTCAACGTCTTCACGAGGTCCACAAAATCAGGGTTTGCATATGCGGTTAGGCCGTCGTAAAGCGGGTAGACTCGGTTATTCTTCACTGCAGGAAGATCTGCAAAGGGTTTGTAAGAAGTTATCATTTTTACCGCCTCTTCCTGACCGCCTTCGTAATAATATGGCACAAGAATTATGTCCGGCTGGGAGTTAAGAACAAATTCAGGACTGACGGGAAACCATCCGTTATTTCCGCTGTAAGGTGCTCCGACGTTTGCTCCGCCGGCATATGCGATTGCCTGGTTAACGAAAGATCCCGTTCCACAAGTCCAGATATCGCTTACCTCACCGACTATCATTATATACACAACTTTGGGCTTCTCACTCTGTGGAACATTATAGGAGTCTTTTGCGATTTCAAGAACCTCATCTCTGAAGTTCATCGCCGTTATACGTCCTTTATCAGGTATGCCGAACAAATTGCCGACAACCATGAGGTTTCTGTAGATATCCTCGAAAGAGTTTGGATTCATTACGAAGGTAGAGATCCCGATCTTCTCGAGCTTGGCAACTTCCGGCTCTTGAAAGCCACCAGAGATCATTACCAGATCAGGACCAAGCGAGAGAATCTTCTCAAGGTTGAGAGGAACGAGATTGCCTATTTTCTCCACTTCATTCGATAAGGCATACGGGTCCCAGTCAGTCACTCCTACGATCCTGGATGATACACCCAGAACTTCGAGATATCTGGTGATCGCAGGCGAAGCTATGACAACCCTATCGGGGGGATTGTCAATCGCCACGAGTCTTCCAAGATCATCCACGATTTCAAATGCTAGTGACAGAACAAAGAACAGTACCATAAAGCCGACTGCAAAAAACCTCTTCAAAAAACTCACCTCTTCTGCAAGGAATTTCACCACCCCTCTGCCTCGGAAGGATGGTGATATCTGAGCCTCACACAGGTCTCCTGACTTGCGGATCAATCTACTGTCTGCGCCTTCCCGGTTGCCCAGTGGCATGTGCAGAGTTCGTACCGCTTACAGTGGCGGGACCGTACCGGATTCACACCGGTTTCCCTTGATGTGAAGCATTGTTTCTGAGAGCTATCTGGAGAAGTATCTGTCCAGATCCTCCAGCCTTATTACCATGGATATCGGTCTTCCATGGGGGCATACAAGAAGATTCTTCTTCTTCAACTCTTCAAAGAGAACTTCAGCCTGCCCTATGTCAAGTCTGTTTCCAGTCCTAATTGCCGCTTTGCACGCGATTGAGGCTAACAGATTATCGAAAACCCTCTCGGGAGTTTCAAGACCTTCCAACCTCATCTCATCTAGAATTTCCTCGAGAGTCTCTATTGCACCCTCCGTCTTAATGACTTGAGGAATGGATACCATTATGATTTTATCATTGCCGAAATTGAAAGTGAACCCAAGTTTCTTCAACGCTTCCTCTCTCGCGATAATCAGATCCATTTTGGACCTCTCGAGATTCAGCTCAAGCGGCATGAGAAGATTCTGAGGGGAGATCTTCTTGCTTTCTTTGAGAGCCTCGAAAATGATCCTCTCATGAGCGGCGTGCTGATCGATCAACAAGAGACCGTCCTCGAATTCCGCAATCAAATACCGTTCTCCGAAAACGCCGATGAAGCTAGCTTTTGCTCCCACACTCTTTTCTTTGGTTGCTGATTGTTCGCGCTCTTCAGCGGGAGTGAATGATCTGAAAAGGTGACGATCTAGTCTGGACTTCGCATAAGTGTCGCTCGCACTGTTATCGAAGACTCTCTGGTTCCTCCAGGAGTGTTTTATTCCGCGATCCCTTATTAAATGCTCCTGATCAATGTCTGAGATATCTCTCCGTTCAACCGATCTTCCGGCGGTGCTCTCTTCGCTATGAACCACATCGATTGTGAAATGACCGGCGCCTTTAACGGCAGACCGTACAGCTCTCTTCACTTGATCCAGAACGGATGAAGTAGACGCAAATTTCACTTCGAGCTTCTGTGGATGGATGTTAACATCGACTTCGTGAGGATCGATATCGATAAAGAGAACTGCAAAAGGAAAATTCCCCTTTTGAAGAGTCTCTCCGTAACCCCTCTCGAGAGCATAATTCAGTTCAAATTGCCTCACATATCTACCGTTCACGAAGATGTTTTCACCCATTCTATTCTTTCTTGTGCGATTTGGAAGTGTAACAAAACCCCGTATCTTTATTTCTGCTGAGCTTTCCGAAACTGGTATCAAGTCTTTTTCAGAAAGCCCTGGATAGATAAGTGCAGCTCTGGCCTCGACCGATTCAAGGCCCCTTGTATCGAATATCACTTGAGAATCCCGAGAATAAGTGAAATCGATCTTGTCGAATGCGAGTATGAACCTCTGAACCATCTCAGTTACCATTCGGCCTTCAATTGAAGCGGATTTCAAGAACTTCCTTCTGGCGGGCGTGTTATAGAGAAGATCGTAGACTTCGACCGCAGTTCCATTTGAACCGCTGAGAGGTTTCTCTCCTATGATATCGCCTCCGGCAATGTCGAGAGCCACCCCAAGTTCCTCTGTATCTGAGACGGTTGACAGCCGCATGCGCGACACCGAGGCTATCGTTGAAAGGGCCTCTCCCCGGAAGCCGAATGTGAGAAGAGTATCGAGATCATCTATGGAGACAATCTTGCTGGTAGTATGAGGCAGAATAGCAACGCTTGCTTCTTCTCTGGTCATCCCTCTTCCGTTGTCTCTTACCATTATGTATTCTTTTCCGCCCGATTTGATCTCGATTTCAATAGCCGTTGCACCGGCATCTATACTGTTTTCCACCAGTTCTTTCACTACGGAAAAGCATCCCGTTACGACTTCACCTGCGGCAATCTTCCTAACAACATCGGACGACAGTTCGCGTATTCTCATTAGTTTTGTTCACTCTCCTCGTACGGCGAGCTGGCGTCGTCTGTCGAATAAGATAATAGCCGCAGCGGCAGCGACATTCAGTGAATCTACCGTTCTCTCCATGGGAATCGAAATGAGAACGTCGCTTCTCTCTTTCACCAACCGCCTGACTCCTTTTCCCTCATTTCCGAAGATTATCGCCGATTTGTCAGAATATTCGTTTTCGTAATAAGGGATTCCGTCCATATCTGAAGCGTATATCCAGAATCCTCTTTCTTTGAGAGATTTCTCAAATTGCGCCATATTGACTATCTTGATTACCGGGATACTAAAGGCAAGTCCTGCAGAGACCTTTACGACTGCCGGAGTAATTTCTGCAGAGTTGCTTGAAGTGATTGCAATGGCATCGGCCCCGACCGCAACCGAAGTCCTGATAATCGCTCCAAGATTATGTGGGTCCTGGATCTGGTCTAAAAGCACAATGGTTGCTGTGTTCTGTTCTTCAAGATTATCGAGCATTTCTTCGGAATCCACGTATGAGAACTCCTTGAGATCAATCACCACTCCCTGGTGCTTCTTCTCTCGGCAGAGATTTGCGAGTTTTTCCGGGGGCATCTCTTCTATTTTAAACCCCTTAGCTTTCGCTTCGTTGGCAAGTTCAAGCAACTGAGAATCGACATTCCTCTGATTGGTAAAGAGTATTCGTTTGATTCTCAGTAGTGACGAGTCGATTCCAAGCAGTTCTTTCAGAACATTTCTGCCATGGAGATACATTAAATCACCCTTTCGAGCAGATCTTTTATCCTTTTGACTCTTCCCTCAAGGAATAGATGACCAATAAGGACCTCGAGAGCGGTAGCCATTCTATAATCCTCGTCGTCCCCATGTTTTTTCGAGCCTCTTGAATTGTAACCCCGTCTGACGATCTTCCTCTCCTCTTCATCGAGAAGTCCTTCGATTTCTTCGAGAGCCTTTTTCTGACCGGGAGCGCTTACATAGTCTTTCACAATATTGTGCTGATGACCTGCCCTCCGATGCGCCTGCGGGAGAGTCCTCAATCTGAAGTAAAGAGTGTACACTGCATCTCCCACAAAGGCAAGACTGTCAAGGGAAAGCTTGTCGGGAGCGGCTGAGACGTCAAAGAGGCTGCCTAAGGAGGCATCGTCAAACTCATTATTAAAGGTATTCATCGATCCTGTCTATGATGGCTTCCAATTTTGAAACATCCTTTCCACCTGCCTGGGCGAAGTCTGGCCTGCCTCCTCCTCCTCCTCCCAGGTCGTGGGCTATCTTCTTTGCGATTTCTCCTGCCTTGAACCTGTCAGTAAGTTTCTTCTCGACCTTCACGACGAAAGAAATAGAATCTTCCAGTTCATTGAAGATAATAACTATGCCGCCATTTTCCTTGCTGAGGAGGACATCTGCACCGTTTCTCAAAGCGCTGGACGGCGCGTTCTCTACTCTTCTGATAAGCAGATTGACGCCTTTGACCGTCATTCTCTTATCTTTCATTAGTGCATCGCCTGAAAGTAGCTTCTCTTTTAATCTGACAATCTCCTGGCCTCCCGACCTAAGTTCGTCGAGTATGCCCTGAAGCCGCTGAATTATTACATCCTCAGGAACTTCAAGTACTTCTCTGATCGTCTTCTGTCTGTTGAAAAGATTGCGAAAATATTCGAGCGAAGTGGTTCCGGTTATTGCCTCAATTCTCCTTGTTCCGGCCGCTACGGAGGTCTCCGAAAGAATCTTGAAGAGGCCGATTTCTCCGGTGTTGTTTACATGAGTTCCTCCGCACAGTTCTCTGCTGAATCCCTCTACAGTGATTACTCGAACCTTGTCGCCGTACTTTTCTTCAAAGAGGGCCATTACGTCTTCACCCTTTATTTCATCGAAGCTCTTCTCTGCTTTTTCGACTGGTTTTGCTTTGAGGATCTCTTCGTTAACCATGTTCTCCACTTTATTTATCTCATCGGTTGACAAAGACTGGAAGTGTGAGAAATCGAAGCGCAATCTGTCAGGTAGAACCAGTGAACCAGACTGATGAATGTGGCCTCCTATGATTTTTCTGAGAGCTGCGTGCAGCAAGTGAGTGGCGGTGTGATTTCTCATTATTGCTTTTCTTCGGTCTGTGTCTACAATTAGCCTGGCTTGATCCTTCACCCGCAGCGTTCCTTCTTCGACTGAAATTCTGTGGACTATCATCTCTTGATAAGGAATGAACACACTCTCAACTCTAGCCAGTGCTGTCTCGGTCTCGATAAGCCCGGTGTCCGTTACCTGCCCGCCTCTTTCGGGATAGAAGGGAGTCTTTTCAAGGATGACGTCTCCAGTCTCTCCTTCTTCAAGGGCTTCCACGGCATCGCCGTCCTTTAAAATCGCGACTATGGTCGATCTGTCTTCAAGTCTCGAGTAACCTGTGAATTTTGAATTGCCGGTCGTTGGAAAGATACTGGAGTAGACCTCGATGTTTCCCAGATATTTCCTGTCTCCCAACGCCTCTCTTGCCCTCTCCCTTTGCAACTTCATTTCTCTTTCATAACCTTCTTTGTCTAGTGTAACGCCGGTATCTGCAACGATCTCTTCGACAAGTTCCAGTGGAAATCCATAAGTGTCGTGAAGAATGAACAACTCGGAGCCAGACAGTTCCTTCTTATCTACTAGAATTGATTTAAGCCTCTTCTCGCCGTTCAGCAGCGTTGAAAGAAATCTCTCCTCCTCTTTCATTATGATTTCCTGCGTAAACGAAAGCCGGTCTTTTAGCTCTGGATATACGTTCCCCATCTGTTCAGCGACCGTCTCCACTATTCTGTAAAGAAATGGAGAATCGTAGCCAAGTAAAGAACTGTGCCTCACAGCCCTCCTTAGGACTCTCCTGAGCACGTAACCCCTTCCCTCATTGGAAGGTAAGACTCCGTCGGAAACCATGAATGCAATTGATCTCGCATGATCTGCGATAACTTTGATCGAGACATCGGAGATTTCCTTCTCCTTGTACTTGACTCCCAGAAGCTCTTCTATCTTCCTGATTATGGGTATGAACAGATCAGTATCGAAGTTTGAGTCGACATTCTGAAGAATCGAGGCAGCTCGTTCAAGCCCGAATCCGGTATCGATATTCTTTCTTTCTAGATAGGAGAGATTTCCTTCCTCATCCTGGTTAAACTCAGTAAATACAAGATTCCAGAATTCAAGGAATCTTCCGCAGTCACAAGCAGGACTGCAGTTTTCGGGATCAGGGCAGTTGTTTCCGTAACCCCTGTCTATGAAAATCTCTGAATCAGGTCCACAAGGACCCGAAGGGCCGGCTGGTCCCCACCAATTATCCGCCTTCCCAAGCCTAACAATCTTCTTCTCGGGGACTCCGACTTCATCTCTCCATATTGAGAACGCTTCATCGTCATCTAGGTAAATCGAAACCCATAGGAGCTCATCCGGTAGAGCCAAATGCTCCGTAACGAACTCCCAGCCCCACTTTATTGCTTCTCTCTTAAAATAATCTCCAAACGAGAAGTTTCCAAGCATTTCAAAAAAAGTCTGATGTCTGGGAGTTCTACCAACATTTTCAATATCGTTGGTTCTCACACACTTTTGACAAGTTGTGACTCTCTTGTATGTGGCTTCGACTTTTCCCCAGAAGATTGGTTTGAAAGGAACCATACCGGCAACAGTGAACATCAGTTGTGGATCGTTAGGGATAAGAGAAGCACTCTGTATTCTTTTGTGGCCCTTCGATTCAAAGAAGTTGAGATAACTCTCCCTTATCTCAGCTCCGGTCATGAATTTCATTGGTTAGCCCCCTTAAGTCAAAAGAGTAAGGAATATATAGAACATGGGTGTTACAAAAAGAACACCATCTATTCGATCTAGCATACCACCATGGCCGGGAAGTAGATTACCGGAATCTTTAACGCCGTGATACCTCTTGAAAGACGACTCCACAATGTCTCCAATAGTGCCAAATACGGATACAACAACCGCCAGAACCATGAAATGGGGTATCCCGAGATCGGGTCCGTTGTAGAGTCCTACGAGCTTACTCATAGAGACGAAAAGCAGCATGAAGAGAAGCGTGGTAACATATCCTCCGATTACACCTTCGAGACTTTTCTTAGGGCTATAACTTGGAGATATTCTGATCCGACCGAAGCGTTTACCTATGAAATAAGCTCCCGTGTCGAAGAGCCACACCGATGTGAGAGCCATCAAGGCCATTGAAGAACCAAATCCTAGATAGATGTGATAGAAAAATGCCAAATCGAAACCAACATAGATTAATGAGAACACAGAATTGGCAATAATCTCTTTGGCACTTCTAACATTGGATACTGTTACTATCACCACAGACGCAAGTGCAATTACCCCCACTGCGAAAATCAGTTCAGGTCTCGGAGCAAAAGTTTCAACATCGTTGAACCTGTCAAGCAGTATCCCGTATATTACGATTATTGCAGGAATAATACCTGACAGGGCAATTCTAACTGTCTGATGATTACTGTCCTTCAGGCTGAACTTCAAGTATTCGTAGTTCGAAAAGAGAACAACGGCAGATACCAGACCAATGAAGGAGTAGTAATTTGCGAAACAGAGAACCACGAAAGGTGCCACAACTGCAGCCGTAACTATTCTGATATTTGTCTCCGAGATCTTCTTCATCAGCTCAATGCACCAAACCTTCGCTTGCGTTTAGAGTACTCATCCAATATCCTCTCAAATTCCTCTTTCTCGAAATCAGGCCACAAGGTTCTTGTGAAGAAGAGCTCGCTGTAAACCGACTGCCAGGTTAAGAAGTTGCTTACTCTCTTTTCCCCAGAAGTCCTTATTATCAGGTCTGGTTCAGGCACATCGGGGAGATACAAGTTCTCTTCTATATCCTCTTCAGATACCCTATGCTTTCCGCTCTCAATAACTCTGTTGACTGAATCGACAATCTCTGCCCTTCCTCCATAATTCAAAGCAACTATAACATTCAGTTTCCTGCACAGTGAGGTTTTCTTCTCGATTTCTTTTGTGAACTCGTTGAGTTTCTGAGGGAGTTCATTCAATCTTCCAATGAAGCGCATCCTCACTCCCTCTTCCAGCATATTGTCGAGCTTGCTGCTTATGTAAATGAGCATCAGTTGGAAAAGGAAATCTATTTCTTGCCTGGGTCGTCTCCAGTTTTCCGTTGAGAATGCATAGAGAGTTACATAACTAATACCGAGATCGGCACACCAATGAGAGGCGGAGTCTGCAATTTCTGCCCCCTTCTTGTGCCCCTCAATTCTCTCGAGTCCTCTCCTCTGAGCCCAACGGCCGTTTCCATCCATTATGAAAGCAACGTGAACGGGAAGGGACATTAAAACTCCATGATCTCCTTGCTCTTCTTCTCGAAAGCCTTGTCCATTTCTTCTATGTACTTGTTCGTAAGTTCCTGAATATCCTCCTCAAATTTCTTCAGGTCATCTTCGGTCATTTCAGAAGCCTTCTCAAGATCTCTAGCTTCCTTTATCGCGTCCCTTCGAATGTTTCGAATCGCTATTTTACCCTTTTCCGAATTGTCTCTTGCGAGCTTCACCCATTTTTCTCTCTGTTCCGTTGTCGGTATAGGGAAATTTAGCTTAATGTTTGCTCCATCATTAATTGGTGTAAGGTCTAGTTTTGACGCAAAGATGGCCTTTTCAATCTGACTGAGAACGGTCTTATCCCAAGGCTTAATAATCAGTGATCTTTCTTCAGTCACGGTGATTGTCGCCATCTGATTGATCGGAGTAAGGACCCCGTAATAATCGACTTTTACAGACTCAAGAAGGGCAGGAGAAGGTCTACCCGTTCTCATCTGACCGTACTCTTCAACGATCTTTTCAACACTTTTTTTCATTCTGCTTTCGGCATCTTTTAGCAGGCTATTCATGATCTTCCTCCCTTTCTTCCATTCGTCAACGGAATTATATCATGTAAGACTTTTCGTATTATGAGCGACTGAACTCCAAAAAGGCTTGTTAGTTGAATTGGATAGTCTATTCTGGTAAAATCATACAGGTGCTCTAACCATGACAGGAGGTATGTAAATGTTTTCAATCCTTAGTTTCATAGCATATGCCCCGGCCGGAGATGTAGCGGCTCCTTCGGCGGATGCTGGGGCTTCAACTGGGGGCTTTTCGGGGATTATTATCTGGCTAGTCCTTATGGTTGCCTTCTTCTACTTCTTGATAATTATGCCTCAGAGAAAGAGGGATAAGCAGTTCAAGCAGATGATGGAGAAGCTTAAGGTTGGTGATAAAGTCGTCACAGCCGGCGGAATAATCGGGAAGATTACCATGATAAAACCGGATAGTCTCAGGATCAGGACCGGCACCGGTACGGAACTGGACGTCACAAGAAAGGCGATCGCCGTTGTAGTGAACAAGGGTGAGAATGAAAAGGAAGAAGTAGAACCCGACGTAAATGTTAAGCAGTAATAGTTTCAGTTATATTCGTAGATATTGGAAGGGGGTGTCTGTCCGAGTCTTTCGGGCAAAGTCCGTATGAGAGCAAACCGAAAACGTTTGATCGTCACCATGGTGGTGTTGATTGCAGCATTGCTCCCGCTGTTAATACCACATGGTAGTGCGCCAGCCGATAGCAGCTTCCTCGACAAATTAGCTGCAAACATCAAGTTAGGGCTTGATATAAAGGGTGGAGCTCTTCTTGAGTACCAGATGGTTACCGATGTGTCAGATTCAGAAATGAATGCCCTTGCAGACAGGGTTATTGAAGTCTTAAGGGCAAGGCTAGACGCTGCAGGATTCACAGAGGCAACCGTAGAAAAAGTGACCACAGGAATCTCATTTGGCGAGGATATTCCGCCGGTAAGAGTAAGAGTCCAAATTCCTGGAATTACTGACGTTTCGAGAGCGGAGAATCTTGTTGGGAAGACAGGTAAACTCTACTTTGCCGATGTTCTTGCTATCGAGACCTCGGTTTCTACGCCCTCGATCCCTGCAGGTATGTCCCTAGAGATTAGCAGGAGGAAACTTCAGGGAGCCGAACCTTACTGGGTTAAGGAGCTTCACTACGGGGAGTATGTTGGCGGAGTGCAGAACAATACCTGGTACTTTATCAGTCCAATGATTAGCGTAGGTTCAAGTTATGCTGAACTAGACGGAAGTGTAGTCACCGATGCCAAGGCTCTCGTCAATAATCAACCGAGACCTGGCCAGGGACGTTTCATGGTTTCTTTGAAGTTCAGTTCAGACGGTGCCCGAACCTTCAGGGACATCACTTCTGTGAAGTCCACATATGCCGATTCAGACATCAAGAAGAGACTTGCCATAGTACTGGATGACAGGGTGATTATAGCTCCGCTTGTTCAGTCTCAAATCTCTGATGGTAATGCAGTTATCGAAGGTTTGAATTCGATTGAAGAGGCTAGAGAAGTGTCGATTTTGGTTGGAAGTGGAAACCTTCCAGTCGATCTTGCATCCTTTAATAAGAGGGTTCTCTCTCCTACTCTCGGCAGAGATATCATCAATGCAAGTCTGTGGGCGGGGGTTGCAGGAATTTTCATTATTATGATCTACATGGTTATCTTCTATAAGAAGATGGGTCTCGTAGCCGATCTTGCGCTGTTGTACAATGCGATCCTCCTGTTTGGCATGATTTCGCTGACCGGTTCAATACTTACATTACCCGGTATAGCTGGTATCGTACTGACCATAGGAATGACGGTCGATGGAAATGTGCTGATCTTTGAGAGGATAAAGGAAGAGCTAAGACTGGGCAAGACGCCAGAGAACGCTATAGACTCGGCATTTTCGAAAGTTGTATGGACGATCTTTGACGCGAACCTCACCACAATTCTTGCCGGACTAGTTCTCTACTACTTTGGAACGGGTACAGTGAAGGGATTCGCTATTACTTTGATAATCGGTGTTATAGGCGCCATGTTCACAAACATCGTTGTGTCGAGAACGGTCTTGACTGGAATGTCGGGAAGCTTGAAGCCTCATCACTATGTCGAAGTTGAAACGGAAGGGAGAGATGCAAGATGACCTTCAAAGTTGACTTTGTTGGAAAAAGAAAGTACTTCATTGCTCTTTCCCTTGTACTGATTCTTGTTTCACTTGTCTTCATCTTTACCAAGGGCTTCAATTTCGGAGTGGATTTCACTGGTGGAATTGAAATCAGCGTATCCGTTCCCGATATTGACATGACCGTAGCGGAGATGCGAGAGCTCCTCAGTGCAGAGGATCCAAGCTTTGCCGCAGCTAGAATCATTAAACAGAGGCCTTTGATTGAAGAAGGTTCTTCCGAACAAAGAAGCAGATTCTCGATAATCGTTAACACTAGCGAAAGCGACGAATCGGTGACATCAAAGATCCTGGCCGGTCTTGAGAGCGAGGGAGTAACGGAGAGTAATATTCTATCTGTTAGTACAATCTCCGGTTATGCAGCTCAGGAAATCAGAGGGTATGCCTGGATTGCAGTGATCGTGTCGATGGCTCTTCTGTTGTTGTATATAACAATTAGATTCAAGTTTTCATTTGGAGTTGGCGCGATTATTACTCTGATACATGATGTGATTATCGTAATGGGTTTCTACAGTATTTTCGGAATTGAATTCAATGCACCGGTAGTAGCATCTCTTCTTACGCTTGTTGGATACTCTTTGAATGACACTATCGTAGTCTACGATAGAATCAGAGAAAACACCAAGAAGATGAGAGGCAAGACAATAGAGACAGTAGTCAACACAAGCATCAACGATGTGATAGTCAGGTCTATCAATACCTCTTTGACGACGTTCCTTGCGGTTCTAACGCTCTTCATATTCTCCGGAGAGGTTTTGAGACCATTTGCATTTGGAATGCTGGTTGGTGTGATAGTTGGAACATACTCCTCTCTTTACATCTCCAGTCCGGTGGTTATCGAATGGCTCAAGCGAGTCGAGAACAGAAAGCATGCTTGATCGTTGTCTACCTCTTGAAATGTGAAACCTGGTAGAGTATAATTTTTCTTGAGTGGGGACGTAGCGCAGTTGGGAGCGCGATACAATGGCATTGTATAGGCCGAGGGTTCGAATCCCTTCGTCTCCACCAGGCGGGGAACGTGAGTTCTCCGCTTTTTTGTTACGGTGATTTGTATGAAGAGATTTTTTCTGGCGGTTGTTATTTTATTGGTTGCTGTAACTCTTCCCACGGTTTTTTTCACCGATGACGGGAGAGCCGTTGAAAGGATAGTTGAAATACTGGAAAGAGCGCAGGAAGAAGTGGTTCTTGTAAGTTATTCCCTTGACGAGCAAGAGGTGATTGACTGCCTCAACCGCCTATACATCAAAGGTCTCAATGTCTCGGTTGTGATTGACAATTCTACTGTTTCGAGAACTTTTGCGAAGTCTCCTCAGTTTAAGGTTATGACTGACACAACCGCGGCGCTCGTTCATTCGAAATTCATCGTTGTCGATAGTCAAATAGTGGTCTTCGGAACAGGAAACTTCACCGAGGGTAGCCTCAGAGAGGACTCAAATAGCTTCATCATGATTGAGTCGGAAAGCCTTGCCTCCCTGTTTCTTGATTACTACAAGGCGATTCTGACTGGAGACTCAAGAGGAGTGACAAGCGTCGGAAATATGACCCTATTTCTCTGCCCTTCTGAAGAAGCGCGCAAGAGAGTAATCAAGGAGTTGATGAGTGCCAAAGAGGAGATTCGATTCGCCATGTTCGCTTTTACAGATCCCAAAATTCTCGCAGCTTTGAAGTTCTGTGCTTCAAAAGGGGTTAGGGTTTTTGGGATGGTTGACAGCTGGAACGAAGATTCTCCGCTCAAAGACTATCTCACAACCGGAATGGAGGTATCACGTGGTGTTTCCATAACTATTCACGATAAAACGTTCGTGATAGATCGAAACATCGTTATTACGGGATCGGCAAACGCATCACTTAGCGGATGGGGAAAAAATCGCGAGATAGTTGTTATAATCGAGTCTAGGGACGTTGCAAATCAATTTATAAGCCATTTCGAATACGTCAGGGAGGTCTCGAAATGATAGTCAGGACGGCGCTTGCTCAGATAAACACGACGGTTGGGGATCTTGATGGAAACAAAAGGAAGATAATCGAAGCGATCGACAGGGCGACAGCGCTTGATTCAGGAATTGTTCTATTCCCTGAGCTTACGATAACCGGTTATCCGCCTGAGGACCTCTTGCTGAATACTGGGTTTCTAAGAGAGAATTTCGCTGTGCTCAAAGAAATCGCGGCTCAAACGGCCAGAAGCAAAGCAATGATCGTTCTTGGATTTGTTGACTTCGTCAATGAGATCTATAACGCGGCAGCAATTCTCCAGAGAGGGGAAATCAAATCAGTCTATCGAAAGATGAGTTTGCCCAATTACTCTGTGTTTGACGAGAGAAGATACTTCTCTCCAGGAGCACACCCGCTTCTCGTTAGATTTGGCGAAGCAAAGATTGGGATCAATGTTTGCGAGGACCTCTGGGTGCCGTCTGGCCCAATAAATGATCAGACTATTGCGGGAGCGAATCTTATTCTCAATCTATCTGCTTCACCGTTCACCTCGCAGAAGCATAAAACCCGGTCTTCTCTTCTGCTGACGAGAGCGATGGAGTATTCCAGCACCATAGCCTACTGTAACCTGGTTGGTGCTCAGGATGATCTAGTATTCGATGGAAGGAGCTGCGTAGCAATGCCAGACGGAAGGCTGGTGGTCGGGAGGGCCTTTGAGGAAGATCTGCTTGTGCTGGACATAGACACAGATATTTCCACCAGATACAACCTCTTTGAAGGAAAAAGGAAGGTCTACTCCAAGAACGTGAGTATCGAAGAAGTGACAGTTGAACCATCATACAGAGAAACAGCTTCAGAGCTTGCTGTTCGAAGAGAATCAGAACTGAGTAAATACGACGAGTTGATAGCCGCTTTGGAACTTGGTATAGGAGACTACTTGAAGAAGAACAACTTCGAGAGGATAGTTCTTGGGCTAAGTGGAGGAATGGACTCCTCCCTGGTAGCGGTTCTTGCAGTAAGGGCGATAGGTAAAAACAATGTCAAAGGCGTGTTCATGCCTTCACGAATAACCTCGAATGAGTCTAGAAGAGATGCAATGGAGCTTGCAGAGAATCTGGGAATTGAGATCCTTGAGGTACCGATCGAGAGCATAGTGGATTCTACTCTAAAGGCCTTAAAGACTACCTTCAAGGATGCAGCGGAAGATGTTACTGAAGAAAACCTGCAGGCAAGAATCAGGGGAAACATTCTCATGGCGCTTTCAAACAAGTTTGGATGGCTTGTACTTGTAACAGGCAACAAGAGTGAGATGGCAACGGGATACTCAACTCTCTACGGAGATATGGCGGGTGGACTTGCGGTTCTTAAGGATCTCTACAAGACTCAGGTCTATATGATCGCAGAACGCTTGAATGAACTTGAAGAGAAAGATGTCATTCCGAGCAATGTATTCTTGAAGGCACCGTCTGCAGAACTTAAGGAAGGTCAGAAGGATCAGGACACTCTCCCTCCATATGAGATTCTAGATGAAATCCTCAGGTTTCACATAGAAGAAGGTCTCTCAGCGGAGGAGATCGTACTCGAGGGGTTCGATAGGTCGACAGTAGAGCATTCGCTGAAACTGTTGAGAAAGAACGAGTACAAGCGCAAGCAGTGCGCTCCTGGGATAAAGGTTTCCAAAAGAGCGTTTGGGAAAGACTGGAGAATGCCAATCACAAATCATTACTGAATGTTTTTGGCCTAGGAAATACAGTATTTGGCAAGATAAAAATCTAGAACCGGGATTAACTGTTTAGCCTCTAATGTTAGAGTGCTCAAATCTGTAACTTCTTCCCGTAAAAACGATCAGATGGCAATGATGAACTAGTCTGTCAATTATTGCGCTTGTCAGTCAATCGTCATGATGTCGTTCACGAAGAGGTGCTTGAACGGCAAGACTCATAGTAGCTCGGTTTCGAAATCTAGAATGACTCAACCAATATGGCCGCTTATGCGGGGAAATGCAACTACCATTAATTGCTTAATCTTTGTTACGGCTTATTACTTAGTCCGTCTGCCTTCCTAGAAAGATGGTGCCTACCTCTCTGACGGAATCGCGCACAATCTTCTTGGTGAACTCAACTGGGGGTTCTGAGTTGCTGTTGGCGGGAAATCTTATTCTCTCTCCTGATGATTCAGAAGATCTAGATGCAGCCATCTCAAGAAAGGCCCGAAGAGTCTTAGAATTCGTTTCGTTAGAACTTCTTCCTTGTTCTTCTTCGAGTTTTGTGTTGAAGTATTCTTCGGCAGCTTCATTCATGTAGATCAATCTATTCTCCATGTCTGTCGCGACAGCCAGGTCTCCCGTTCCGTTGAGGAGCAGTGAATGGAGATTGGCTCGTTTCTGAAGCTCGATGCTCTCGGTGACGTCAATTCCAATCACAAGCTCATATACATTCTCATCGACTCTCAACATACTTCTTTTCTCTTCTACAGTAAATACGGAACCGTCTTTTCTCTTGTGCAGGTGTCTTCCTTTCCATTTTCCAGACTTCATAATGGAGAATTGCATGGACTTTGCTTCTACCTCGTCTTGCACCAGATACGAAGTGAGACTGTCCCCTATCATTTCCTCAAGATCATAACCATGAATCTCCGCAGCAAATCTGTTCAGATAGACTATTCTTCCCTTCTCGTCAACGGCTATCGCAATCTCCTCAGCATTGTCCAGAAAACGCCACTGGAAGATTAGTTCTTCCCTATCCCTCTTCTGCTTCGAAACGTCCATGAATGTTAGTTGTACAACTCTCTCTGCACCGTATAACATTTCTGAAGTGTTGAAAATCACGTAGATTTTTCCCCCGGCCTTCGTCAGCATTACGATCTCTCTATCGGTGTCAAAGTTCTCTATACCAAGAATAGTCTGCAGGGCAAAGGGTTCATCGTATAAAAGATCCTGTATACTCATCTTCTCGAACTCTTCTTCTGAGTACCCGAGAAGGTTCTGCGCAACCTTATTACAGAAGATTACGTTTCCATCTCTCTTTCTAAGGATGAGCATTCCGCATCCCATACTATTGACGAGGCCCAAATACTTTTCTCGCTCGAAATCCAGAGTCTTCTGAAGTCGGTGCTTTTCAAGCATTGAGTAGACGATTTCGGGAAGATAATGCAGATAACCCGGTCCCTTTAGCAAATACTCGCCAGATACCAGGGAGAACTTCTCTATTGACTTCTCACTTCCGACAAGGCAAAGGTATGGAATTGTTCCTGCACGAAGATTATTGATGATGTCTTCACTGACATAATCAAAGATCATAGCATCTGAAAATCGACCAAACTCGTCAGACACCTCTTCGACGTATCTGACGTCAAAACGATCATCGAAAGCCTCAATTAACCTTCTTGCATCCTTCTGGCTTCTTCCCACCAGGATTATTCTTGGCTTTGAATAGAAATCAAACACAGACTTCACCCCTGAATAGAACGCACCGAACAGCGAGAGTACCTATACATCCACCCAAAAAAGCAAAGAATTGCCAAATCTGACCGTAAACGGAGCTAGACTCACAGTGTTCTTACCGGAGGTTACAGTCGTATTGCTTACAAATACCGTTCAAAGCCTTACAAGGAGAACTGGATGGTTATAGCTACGCAAAGAAAGTTACATTTTCATTCTAGCATAGATTGTAATAAGATCCAAAATTAGTACTTTTTCGCATGCTCAAAAAACAACCGGACTTTCGTCCGGTTATAAAGATGGAGCAGGCGATGAGATTTGAACTCACAACCTCCGCCTTACCAAGGCGGCGCTCGACCGATTGAAGCTACGCCTGCTCTGCTGAAACTATGATATCACAGCACTTTTCAAGTTTCAATATCAAGTTCCCTTGCTCCACCTTGTCTTTGGCTTTCTTGAAGCAGTTGCTTCATCAAGTCTTCCGACAACTGTCTTCTGAGGAGCAGCTTTGAGTATGCTGGGATCCTCCTTTGCCTCTTTCAGAATTTTCTCGAAAGTATCGGCAAAAGCATCTAGAGCCTCTTTGGTTTCAGTCTCTGTAGGTTCTATCATCAATGCTTCATCCACAATCAGCGGAAAGTAGACTGTAGGAGGGTGTATTCCGTAGTCTAGGAGTCTTTTGGCAACATCCAGGGTCTTCACTTCATATTCTGATACAAGCTTGCTGCCTTTCAGAACGAATTCATGCATGCATATATCGGGATAGGCAGTCGGAATGAGCTTGTTGAGTTTGACTCGAAGATAGTTGGCATTTAAGACAGCCATCTCGCTAGCTCTCTTGAGACCATTGCCGCCCATGGATAATATGTATGCGTAAGCCTTCAGTAAAACACCGAAATTACCGTAGAAACTCCTAACTTTTCCTATTGAATTCGGAAGATTGTAATCAAGTGAGAACCTCCGACCATCAAAATTAACCACAGGAACAGGTAGCAAGTCTGCAAGAAAGCTCTTCACTCCCACAGGGCCGCTTCCGGGGCCTCCCATTCCATGAGGTGTCGAAAAGGTTTTGTGCAAGTTTAAGTGAACGATATCAAAACCCATGTCGCCTGGCCTCGCGTGGCCCATTATCGCATTGAGATTGGCGCCGTCATAATAGAGCAAAGCGCCCTTCTTGTGCGCGGCCTCCTGAATCTCGCAGATCTCGTTTTCAAAAAGGCCCACTGTGTTCGGGTTGGTAAGCATTATTCCTGCTACGTCTTCATCAAGCATCTCAACAAGGCTATTGAGGGCAACCCTACCGTTGCTTCCTGAAGGTACTTCGACGACCTCAAAGCCTGCCATGACTGCCGAGGCGGGGTTAGTCCCATGTGCCGAGTCAGGTACAATAACCTTCTTTCTGTTGCTTTCACCCCTCAGTTCGAAGTATTTTTTCATCAGAAGCATTCCGACCAGCTCGCCATGTGCCCCTGCGGCCGGTTGAAGAGTGAAGTTGCTCATTCCGGTGATCTCGCACAGAGAGTTCTGTAAGTTGAACATCACTTCTAAAGCTCCCTGGACAGTCTCTTCAGATTGGTACGGGTGTATCTGACTGAAACCTTCAAGACCAGCGACTTTCTCGTTGAGCCTTGGATTGTACTTCATTGTACATGATCCAAGAGGATAGAAACCGGTATCAACTGAGTGGTTTTTCTCCGAGAGTCCGGTGTAATGCCTGATTACCTGAAGCTCGCTAAGCTGAGGAAGACCGGGATTCTTCTCTCTCAACCAGTCCTCACGTAGCAGATCTGAAGGGTCATAACCGTAGCTCTCTTCTTTCGGGAGATGAAAGGCCTTTCTTCCTTCAGTTGAAAGATCGAAAATCGTCATGATATCTCCTCCAGTCTGCCGGCAAAAAACTCAATCTCCTCGTTAAGATTAGCTTCTGTTGTACAGATAAGCCCATAACCCTTCATCTCTTCATTAAACCTTTCCAGTTCTAGCGGTCCTAATATCTTGTCTTCTAGTAGCTGTTCGTTAAACTCTTTCAAGTTACAGTCAAACTGTGCAACGAATTCGTTGAAAAAGGGGCCTGTGAAGACCAGCCGCACACGATCTGTTCTTCCAATTCTCTCTGCCAAATAATGAGCTTTGTCAAAAGATCTTTTCGCGATCTCTCTTATCCCATCAGAACCTATCATACTCATGTAGATTGAAGCGATCAGTGCGTTGAATGCATGGTTCGAGCAAATGTTGGATGTGGCCTTACTTCTTCTGATATGTTGTTCCCGGGTCTGGAGAACCATGACATACCCTGTGCGTCCATCACTGTCTTTTGTCTCTCCGATAATTCTTCCGGGCATCTTTCTTATATAGCTCTCTTTTGACGCGAAGAAGCCTAGACCCGGTCCGCCAAATGAAGGAGAATTGCCCAACGATTGACCTTCTCCCACAACAATATCGGCTCCAAGCTTTCCGGGAGCTTCAAGTATTCCGAGAGCGACTGGGTCAGCGCTTACTATAAGCAGTGTCTTCTCGCCGATTTTGGTTCGAACCTCCGAAATGTTCTCGATTATTCCGAAGAAGTTTGGGTAGCCCAGCACAAAACCGGAAGTATCCTCGGTGAGTTTCTTTTCTAGATCGGCAAAATCCACCTGTCCTGTTTCGGAATCGAAAGCAACGGTTTCAACGCTTATATCACTGCCAAAACAGTAGGTCTTGATCGTATCTATATACTCGGGATGAAGTGACCCCGAAACCAGGACCTTCTGACCCCCTCTTACCCTAACAGCCATCAGCGCGGCTTCTGCAGCTGCGCTTGCGCCATCGTACATAGATGAATTTGCTACATCCATTCCTGTTAGCTCGCAGATCATCGTCTGGAATTCAAACAGCATCTGAAGAGTCCCCTGTGAGACTTCTGCCTGGTAAGGTGTATATGCGGTGAGAAACTCGCCTCTCGATGCGATCGCCTGAACCACGCTTGGAACGAAGTGTTTGTACACACCGGCCCCTCTGAAGACGGACAGGTCGTCAAGCGTTATGTTTTTCTCACTGAGTTCTTTCAGATCTCTGAGTACACTAAATTCATCCTTGCTTTCGGGTATTGAGATATCGACATCAAACTTATCGGGGATATCCTTGAAAAGCTCCGAAACGCTCTTGACGCCAACTACCTCCAGCATTTCCTCGACATCCTTGTTGGTCTGGGGCAGATAAGAAAACTCAGGCATATTAGCCCTCCTCTTCACAGTGCTTCTTATACGCCTCCAAGTCCATCAGACTGTCAAGTTCCGATTCATCTGCAACTTCAATTCTCACTATCCAGCCTTCGCCTTCGGCATCATCGTTAATCTTCTCGGGTGAGGAATCAAGCTCCTCATTCACCTCAACGATTTTCCCACTTACGGGAGCGTAGATGTCACTTGCCGCTTTTACAGACTCTATCGTGCAGAAGACATCGCCCTTCTTAAGAGACTTGCCTACTTCGGGAAGGTCTACATACACAATGTCACCCAGATGGTCTTGAGCGTGATCTGAAATACCAACTGTTGCTACCTTTCCTTCAATCGATACCCATTCGTGAGTTGCCGCGAACTTCTTCATTACAAATCTCCTCCTTAACTTTTCGATTTTACAGAGCCTCTATAGAAAGGTGTTTTGACAACTACTGCAGGTGCCTTCTTCGATCGAATTTCGACCTGCACTTCTGAGCCGCTCTTCCAGTAATCTTTTTCCAGATATGCTAGAGCGAGAGATTTGCCGAGCGTTGGAGAAAATACTCCGCTCGTGATCCAACCGACCTTCTTCTCACCGTCAAAGACCTCAAATCCATGCCTCGCGATACTCCTGCCGGATAGTTCTAGTCCCTTGAGCTTGTACTTTGTCCCGTTTGCTAGTTGTTCTTCCAGAACAGCTTTGCCGATGAAGTCTTTGTCCATCTTTACCGTCCATTTGAGACCAGCCTCAAGAGGGGTTGTCTCATCGGTGAGTTCGTTGCCATAAAGCATGTAGGAAGCCTCAAACCTTAGTGTATCTCTTGCTCCAAGGCCGATAGGCTTCACACCTAAATCAGCTCCCGTCTCAAGTATCTTTCTCCAAAGAGGGATAGCACCCTGAGGGTCGATATACAGCTCAAACCCGTCTTCTCCCGTATAGCCTGTACGAGAAACCAACGCCTGGATGCCGTTCACTCTGCCGTACACGAAATGGTAGAAGGGGATGTCCGCCAATTTGACCTGCGATATTTCCCGTAATATCTCCTCTGCATGAGGTCCCTGAAAGGCGATCTGCGCAAAGTCGTCGGATGCGTCTTTAATTTGCACGTCGAAAGCACCCTTGTTTTTCTTGATCCACTCGAAATCTTTGTCTTTGTTTGAAGCGTTAACTACGAACATCACCTTTCCATTGCCTATTCTGTAGACCAATACGTCATCGACTATCCCACCATTTTCATTGCACATTGGAGAATAGACTATGGCTCCGTTCTTCAGCGAAGAGACAGAGTTTGTTATCAAATAGTCCGAAAATCGAATAGCGTCGGGTCCCACAATTTCGATTTCTCCCATGTGCGAGACATCAAAGAGGCCGGCTTTCTTCCTGACAAGATTGTGCTCGTTGATTATAGAATCAAACTGCAAAGGCATCTCCCATCCAGCAAAATCAACCAACTTTCCCTTTAGTCTCACATGTTCGCTGTAAAGCGGCGTTCTCTTTAGATCACTCATCCGTTTCTTCCCTCCCCCTCTCTTGCAAGTCTTCAAAGATCTGAACGGCTTCTTCGAAATCATCGTCGGCTATAATAATGTCCACCAAGCCGCCCGAACCAAAGTAAACACTGTCGGTGTATGCGAAATGAGAATCCACCAGTTCCGAGAAGATTCCTTCTTTTAGAAGGATTTCCTGATACATTTTTGCTTCAAACTCCGGAATTCCTGACTTGAGGACCTTCATTCGATCACCTCCTGTTTCACCTGAAATTATACACCAAGTAATTAGATAAGTTAACTTCTGGACGCATTTCTAGCTGGTGATTTTAGAATTGCAATGTGCTAGAATGTAGTCGGTTAGCTAAGTGCAGTCATCGTTAGGAGGGATAATGATGATAAAGAAGGTCGGGGTCCTCACCAGTGGAGGGGATTCGCCAGGGATGAATGCAGCTATAAGGGCAGCTGTAAGAACTGCCCAGACAGATGAAATAGCCGTTGTAGGAATTAGGAGAGGGTACTCTGGTCTGCTTGATGAAGAGTTCGTCGATATGGACTACTCCTCGGTCGGAGGAATAATGGAGAAAGGTGGAACGGTCCTCAGAAGTTCCCGATGCGAAGAGTTCAAGACCGAGGAAGGCAGAGCTAGGGCTGCCGAAGTCCTGAGAAATAATCACATTGAAGCTCTTATTGTCATCGGAGGAGAGGGGAGTCTTTCCGGTGCAAAACTGCTTATGGAAGAAAACGGAATTCCAGTTGTCGGCATTCCGGGAACAATAGATAACGACATTGCTATGACAGACATGTGTATCGGGGTGGATACGTGTTTGAATACCTGTGTCGAAACAATTCAGAAGCTCAAAGACACGGCTTCTTCGCATGAAAGAGCCTTTGTAGTAGAGGTCATGGGGAGAAATTCCGGTTATGTGGCACTTGCTTCGGGTATTGCGGTTGGAGCCGAAGCAATAATCGTTCCGGAGCTTCCCGTAGATTATGAATCAATAGCCGATAAGATTTTAAAAGAAAGGAAAAGAGGAAAGATCAACTGCATCATTGTAGTTGCCGAAGGTGCATCAAGTGCCTACACTGTTGCCAGACATGTAGAACACAGGATTGGGTACGAGACGAGAATAACCATCTTAGGTCATATTCAGAGAGGCGGTTCACCGACTGCTTTTGACAGGGTTCTCGCTTCGAGAATGGGATACGCTTCCATTAAGGTGCTCGAAAAGGAAGAAGGCGGCCTTATGATGGCATTGAAAAGCGGAAAAATCGCCGCTGTACCTCTCGAAGAAGTTCTTTCCAACAAAAGGACGTTGGATGTGGAACTGGTTGAAATGGCGAAAATACTCTCCTGACGGGGTGATCTGCTTTGAGAAAGACGAAGATTGTCTGCACTATCGGACCTGTTACTGAGACTCCGGAAATGCTGAGAGCTCTCATACAGAGAGGGATGGATGTTGCCAGGCTGAATACAACTCATGGCAATATTACTGAACACAAGGATAGAATCAGGAAATTGAAAGAGATTCGCCAATCAATGAGATCTCCTCTCACGATCCTGCTGGACCTTTCAGGTCCAAAGATCAGAACAGGTGTCTTCAGAAGTCCTTATGTGGAGCTCCCGAAGGGAGGCGAGTTTGTTCTTACAACTGAAGACATTGAAGGAGACGATACGATTGTAAGTGTTAACTACAATAAGCTCCCAGAGGAAGTGAAGGCCGGGAATCTTATTATGATGGATGACGGCAAGATCAAGCTTAAGGTTTTATCCGTCACAAAGTCCGAAGTTAGAACAAGAATCTTGAGTGGGGGAGTTGTAACTCACAGAAGAGGAATCAACCTTCCGGGAATAGACATAAGCATACCGGCAATTACAGAAAAAGACAGGCGGTTCATTGAACTGGGAATCAAGGAACAAGTTGACTACTTTGCGCTATCCTTTGTCAGGAGACCGGAAGACGTTCTTCACGCAAAGAAGGTAGTTGAGGAGTTTGGAGGATCTATTCCTATAGTCTCCAAGATAGAGACGGAACAGGCGCTGAAAAACATTGAGAAGATAGCAGAAGTTTCCGATGGTATGATGGTTGCAAGAGGCGATCTGGGTGTTGAGATACCCGTTGAGGAGGTGCCGGTCGCTCAGAAGAAGATCATTAGGTTCGGCAATCAGAAGCGGATTCCCGTGATAACGGCAACCCAGATGCTTGAATCTATGATAGAGAATCCAGCGCCAACGAGGGCCGAGGCAACGGATATTACCAATGCGATCATTGACGGTACTGATGCCATAATGCTTTCCGGTGAGACTTCGATTGGCAAATATCCTCTGGAAGCTGTGACAGTTATGGATCTAACGGCAAGATCAGCGGAAAGGTATCTTAAGCAGGATCCCGGTTTGCTGAGGTGGACAAGAGAAAAGGTTTCAACAGACGATCACACAGATGCTATCTGCAGAGCAGCGTGGGATATTAGCGAAGCGCTGAAGGTGAAGGTCATCGTAAGCTCCACTTTCTCTGGACACACTGCAAGAAATGTCTCGGGGTTCAGGCCAAGGGCTCATATACTTGCGGTTACTCCCAATGAAGCAACGTATTATAGGCTAAACCTCGTTTGGGGAGCTCATCCAGTAATAATGGGTCTTGGCAATTCTACAGACGATCTTGTTGAAGTTGCCGGGCCTCTTGCAAGACAGCTTAAGCTTGTGAAAAGCGGGGATACGATAATTCTTACCGCTGGCATTCCCTTTGGAACTAGTAACTCTACCAATATATTGAAACTGGAGATTGCGTAGCCGTTAGCTCGAGTGGCGAGAGTGGGCCGAAGATAATCAGAAAAACCGGGGGAAAGAGAGCATAAACGCCCTCGAACACCCTTAATCTTTCATGTTTACGATCATTTAACACTGGAAGCCCTTGAAGAAATCACAATGTTGTTTTATCATTTATTAGCAGACTATTACTTGGAGTGCTAACTATACAATACGAAAGGAGGCTTTTTATGAAGGTAGTTCCCCTTGGTACAAGATTACTGATTAAGCCTTATGAGGAAGAGAAGAAGACATCAGGTGGTATCGTTCTTCCAGACGCTGCGAAGGAAAAGCAGATGACTGCGAAGGTAATTGCAGTTGGTGAGAAAGTCGAGGATATTGACCTTAAGGAAAACGACAAGGTCCTCTATTCCAAGTATTCCGGTACGGAGATCAAGATCGATGAAGAAGACTACATAATCATCGATCAGGATGATATCCTGGCAAAGATCGAAGATTGAAGGAGGAATCGGTATGGCTAAGATTCTGAAATACAGCGAAGAAGCACGAAGATCACTTGAAAAAGGCGTAGATGCTATAGCAGATGCAGTTAGGATAACGCTTGGTCCGAAAGGTAGAAACGTAGTTCTCGAGAAGAGCTGGGGTTCTCCAACGATAACCAATGATGGTGTATCGATTGCAAAGGAAATCGAACTGGAAGATAAATTCGAAAACCTTGGGGCGCAGCTCGTAAAAGAAGTAGCCTCCAAGACAAATGATATTGCCGGTGACGGAACCACAACAGCCACAGTTCTTGCTCATGCAATGATCAAGGAAGGTTTGAAGAACGTTACAGCTGGAGCCAACCCTATTCTCATGAAGAAGGGAATCCAGAAAGCAACCGAGACTGCCGTTTCTCACATAAGATCTCTCTCCAAGAAGATTTCTTCAAGAGAAGATATCGCTTCCGTTGCGGCTATCTCGGCCAATGACACTGAAATTGGCGAACTTATAGCCGAAGCAATGGACAAGGTCGGTCAGGATGGAGTAATAACAGTAGAAGATTCAAAGACTCTCGAAACATACGTTGAATTCGTCGAGGGTATGCAGTTTGACAGAGGCTACATCTCCCCGTACTTTGTTTCCGATCCTGAGAAGATGGAAGCAATCATCAAAGAGCCTCTGATTCTTATCACAGACAAGAAAGTATCGGCAGTGAAACCGCTTGTTCCGATCCTGGAAAAGGTCGCTCAGGCAGGAAAGCCGCTTGTCATAATTGCCGAGGATATTGAAGGCGAAGCACTTTCCACTCTAGTTCTGAACAAACTGAGAGGAACACTGGATTCAGTAGCGGTTAAGGCCCCTGGATTCGGGGATAGAAGAAAGGCAATGCTCCAGGACATCGCCATTCTCACTGGAGGCACTGTAATAAGTGAAGAAGTTGGGCTTACTCTGGAAAACGCAACGATAAACGATCTCGGTAGCGCGGGTGTTGTGAAGGTTAAGAAGGACGATACCATAATCGTTGACGGAAAGGGAGATCCTGAAAAGATCAAGCAGAGAATCGGTCAGATCAAAGTTCAGATCGATCAGACAACTTCCGAATACGAAAAAGAAACTCTACAGGAAAGGCTTGCAAAGCTTTCCGGCGGCGTGGCAGTGATCAAGGTCGGCGCTGCGACCGAAACAGAACTCAAGGAGAAGAAGCACAGAATCGAGGACGCCCTTTCCGCTACTAGAGCAGCTGTGGAGGAAGGAATCGTAGCCGGAGGCGGAGTTGTTCTTGCAAGAGCCAAGAAATCCGTTCAAGAGCTTTTCGATAGCACAGAGAATCCTGATATCAAGATCGGTGTTAAGGTAGTTCTTAAGGCTCTCGACACTCCGATCAGGCAGATTGTAGAGAACGCCGGTTTGGACGGAGCAGTAGTTGTCGACAAGATACTCCATAACGATGATGACGCGTTTGGATACGATGCTCTTAATGATACTTACACAGACATGTTCAAGGTCGGTATCATTGATCCCGCAAAGGTTACAAGAAGTGCTCTTCAGAACGCAGCTTCTATTGCCGCAATCCTTCTAACGACCGAAGCGGCTCTGACCGAGAAGCCCGAAGAAAAGCCTCAGGCTCCGATGCCACAGATGCCCGAGTACTGATAAGAGAATCACTTTGAAGGGAGAGCTTGCTCTCCCTTTTTTCCTGTCGTTACTCTGAAAATGACTGAACTCATCTTGACTAGCTTAACTGGCATAGATCTTTTACGCAAGCAAACGCGGCGCATATACACCCGAGCCTACAGTGTTAACCCGCACGATCCTTCAGCAGGATGTGGTGTTTCACCATCAGAACTCACAACTTCGAACTTGCAGCGTCTTCTTCCATCTGCGACCTACATATAGAATTGAGTGGTTCTTCCTACCACTTTGCATGTACGCGGATTTGCCTGGACTCAAAACCCGAAGGCCTTTTAGGATGTGCTATAAGAAATCACGGGCTAATTTGTGGCAGAATAGACACATGAGAGACTTCATAGTTATACTCAAGTGGAGAACTATAGAAGGTTATAGAATGCTGACAAGGCAGGGTAAGAGAGCGATCATTGCAACTTTCCTTGCAGTAATCATTGTGATAGCTATAGGTGTTCCGATTACTTTCTATCTGAGAGGCTTTCTTGTTCCGAATTTCTCTAGAGTTGCAGGTTTATCCGACCAGCTCAAAGAGCTTACCGGAATCGACCTGAAGCTAATAGTCATCTCCTTTTTTTCCGCGATAATATTCTCTATACTTCTGGGTAGCGATCTTCCAATCGTAGTTTCGAATCTTTTCTTCTCCGATAGGGCTGAGATGCTGCTCAGCTTGCCAGTTAAGAAGTCTACGGTTGCGAATGTACAACTGCTTGAGGTTCTCGCTGCGGGAGGATTGCCCATACTTCTATTTGCGCCGATCTTCATGGCTGCACTGAGAGGGCTTGGCTATTCGGGAGGGAGATTCTGGATGGCCCTGGTCTTGTTGTTTGTATTTGTGCTTGACACTCTGGTGATAACCGCAATTATCTCTTTTGGAATAGTATTCCTTTCCAAGGGGCGGTTTCTCAAGACTCTCTCTGCCATGATGACTATGGTGACTCTCTTCGTCTTCATATTCACGTTGCGCTTCATGGACTTCTCTACTATAGATCTTGCAAGACCGGATCAGGTTGCCGATCAGTTCGGAGGTCTCCAGAGAGTCATCACCTCTCCATATCTACCTTGGACACCCTTTGTAAGGGCAATAACCGGAGAGACCACGGATCTTCTTGTTTTCATTACTACTTCGGCAGTTTTGTTTGTTTTCCTTGGCTTCCTAGAAGTCTTTGTTTATCCAACCGTTCTTCAGAAGCTTATGACAAGACCAATAGGAAATGCAGCTCTTCATTCAAAAGAGAGGTTTAGGAGACATAGCGTACTATTCGGTTTGATTATTAAGGATCTCCTTCTGCTGGTCAGGGAGCCTAAACTGACGTTTGCCTTTCTCTATCCCTCACTGTTTGTGCCTGTAGTAGTGTTTGTTAACCCTACGCTTCTGAGCAGCTTCGGGGTTCTGCAGCTCCTTGGTCTTATAGTCTTTCTTTTCAGTAACTACACAACTGTCTCTTCAACGGCTCTATTTGCTTTTGAACGTCAGATTGGGGATGGCGTATGGTTGTTTCCAATAAGAAGGATAAAATCTGTGCTTTCAAAGTCTATTGTTGTCAGCTCGCTATACTCTTTGATAATACTGGTTGTCGGTTTGTATGTGTCTTCAAATGCATCTCAGTATAGGGCTTTCATGATGAATTTCCTCATTCTAATGATTCCAACGATTTTCACGCTCTCATTGTTCGGGGGCTTTCTTGAGAAGAGCTTCGGGACCAAAGATACAAGAAATGTCTTCAAGGCGCTCAGCCTACCGGGTGCAATACTCTCGTTCTTACTTTCCACACTGTTGCCGGTTTTTTCTACCCTTCCACTTACCCTCTATCTTGCAGGAGATATCGGACTCTTTCTTGGTTTCCTCAATGTTCCGGTTGCCTCTCCATTCACATGGTTGTTTGGGCTGGTATTCCCACTCGCTCTATGGGCAGTCATTACATGGGCATCGTTAAAGTCGCTGTGCTATAATTTTGTCTGAATGAGGATTTTGGAGGGATAGGCTTGAAGGTTCAGGACGTAAAACACTTGAGCAGGAAGATCATGGAATCCGGGGAGATCCCGCTTCTTTGGGGTCACTTTGGGGTAGGAAAGACCGATCTTGCTAGGGAGATTGCAGCTGAGACGGGCAGAGAGTTGATAATCCTGGTCATATCACAGATGGAGCCAGGTGACCTTATCGGGATGCCGTCGAGAGACGGCGAACGAACCTTGTTTTTGAGGCCCGATTGGTGGCCGACTGAAGGCAATGTGATACTCATGATAGATGAGATAAATAGGGCTCATAGATCGATCAGGAATGCAATTATGCAACTTCTAATAGATAGAAGAATACACAACCATTTTCTACCCGAAGGTTGTTGGATAATGGCCGCGGCAAATCCGCCGGATGAGGAATATGATCAGGTTGAACTTATTACGGATCCTGCCTTTATGTCGCGATTCTTCCACATAGAACTGACGCCCGATCCAGAAGAATGGCTTAAGTGGGCAGAACTCCAGAAGATGCCGGAGACTGTTACCAACTTCATAGGTGAGTATCCAGAGTTTCTTTCAAGAGACACGGTTGTCTCGATGCGGCTGGAATTGAGACCGAGCCCCCGTAGCTGGTACAAATTGGGGAGAGTATACGCAGGTCTTTCAAGCATGGAGATCGAAAAGTTCGGCTATGTAATCGCTGCCGGTATAGTAGGACCGGAAGCGGCCAGAACTTTCATGAGTAAGATTCAGGGCAGCGAGCTCCTTCCTTCTCCCCGAACTCTGCTTCTCGAACTGGATGAGAATATCCTTTCGAGACTCTCTAAAGGTGATATCTCGGGGACTAGCGCCTCGATTCTCCGCATCACAAAGCATCTTTCTGAGCTAGATGATTTACAGGTTCAGGAATACTTTCAGAATGTACCTGTAATCTCGGAAAACCTTCTAAGAATAGGCAGAGTTATCCCGAAAGACTCGTTCTTTTCCGTAATAAGACATATTGTTCACCAGGTCGAGGGGGAAAAGGGATTAAAACGGGCCTTCTACGAGAATCTTCTCGAAGAACTTGCCATGGACCATGATGTTCTGAAATTCCTTCAGAGGAGCGAAAAGGATGAGAAATGAGGAGTTGATGGAAAAGGCTGTTTTCGAATTAGGCAAGGACAGCCCCTTCTACAATTTCCTGCTTCTCTTCATCGACAGAATTCCCTCTCCTTCGGTCAGGACGATGAAATTGAGGGTGAGCTCCAGGGGGAGATTTCAACTTCTATACAATCCGGATACGCTTCGAAACAAACCACTTACATTTTCGAAGGCGCTTTTGAAGCACGAGTGTCTTCATATAGTGAATGGACACATTCTGATACCCGTCAACAAATCCAGAGAGAAGATGCTCTGGGATCTATCCATGGATGCCGCCGTAAATCAGTTCATACGCGAGCTTGACGCTTTCAGTCTTCCTATGGATTCTCTTCTTCAGGAGGGCTGTGGAACCGATAATGAGAGATTCTTCGTTGGGCCTCCGATGCAGCATCCGGGAATGACGGCAGAGTTCTACCACGACTGGGGCCTTGACTTCATGAAGAAAAACAAGACCATTGATCTTGAGCTATTGGACTCAAGCATATCCAGGCCCGATTCACATGAGGATTTTGGAAGGTTTGAACTCCCGAAAGAGTTCGTTGAGGATCTTCTTAAACAGGTGATCTCAGAGACTATGGAAAAGGCTAAGGACGGGATGCCGGAGGGTCTTGAGGCGGTAATGAAACTTGTTCTTGACAACCCGATCCTTGACTGGAGAAACATGATTAGGCGGTTCTTCGGTTCATCGATGCAGGTTGGCAGATACCGAACTCCTATGAGACCTAACAGAAGATATGATGATCAGCCCGGCTGGAGAAACGATTACGCAGCAAAACTCGTTGTCGTAGTCGATACTAGCGGGAGCATAATAGAAGAGGAGTTCAACGCCTTCTTCAGTGAGATAGATGAGGTTACTAGAGTCACAGACTCCCGGGTCTGGCTGGTGCAGGTGGACGAGACTGTGCAGAGTGTCATGAAGTATGGAAAAGGTATGTGGAGAGATCTTAAATTGATGGGTAGAGGGGAGACCGATCTTCAGCCTGCCGTTGACTACGCTCAGGAAAAACTCAGACCGGAAGGACTACTGCTTTTCACGGATGGATTTACCGATCTTCCTACGATTTCGAGAAGGGCGTTGTTTGTTCTTCCAAAGAGTCACAATCCAGAGTTCGCCCAGGAGGCAAAATCCATCTATGGACGATCATCGGTGGTGTTCCTTAAGTGACATACTATGCCGGTCCAGAAAGCTATAGAAACAAGCTCAAGGCGGTTTACGAGACCGTCGAAAGCAATTTTCCATCTTACGCGAAACTGGTTGTTGAGCGGTCTGATAGACTTGACAATGCTTTCGGTCATTTCATGACGCTTGTAGTTCAAACTTCGAAGGGGAATGCGCCGGTTCTTTCAGTTTTCGTAGACAGTGAGGGCAGAGGCTTTGTGGGACTCTCCAATTCGTCACCTTTCGAGACGGCCAGCGCCTTATACAGATTCTCAAACGAAGAGGAAGAGCCTATCGTTGATGATTTCTCCGGTGTCTTCGAAGAGGGAGCTGAGCTGGTATTCCATAGGGCGATCTTTCAGAGTCCGTTGAAGCTGTACTTCCTCGCTTATTTTGGCAATGAAAGACTTCTTCGTAAAGAGATTCTGAAGGATTCTCTCCGAGGAAAGGACTACTTCAGGCTGCCTGAAATGATTGACGATGCCCTCTTTTCTATATGCAGAGAGAACTATAGAAGATGGATAGAGTTCGATGACGGGGAGGTCCTGATATTCCCCTTTCAGAATATCTTGAAGATTGCTTTTGGTCCTCCCAAAATAAACGAGAGTATCGACCATTCAATAATCTTGGAACTTTCAAGGTTATTCAGGATCGAAGTCACAAAGAAGTGCGGTGTTCTGAGAAACGCCAGCGTCACTCCTAACATGAAAATAGCGAGACCGGTTTCAACCGTCTTCGAAATCGATCTGGTTGAATCCAAGCCGGTATACGATAGGCTCGAGGAATTCTACAAGTTCTACTCGAAATTTATATCTGAGACGGTAGACAAGATGCTGGAATTTATTCACAGAGATTTTCCGCTTGACGAATAGGGTGGTGTATCTTGGCAAGACAGACTTTGAAGATGTTTTATCCGATATCTATAAAGAACATCCGGAGATTGAAGGCCGGGGATCTTATCGAATACTCCGGACAGGTCTTACTTGCAGACGAAAAAACAATCGATAAGTATAGAATGTATGAAAGGCTTGAAGGAACACCCTTTCTAAATCTTTCACGAGAGTTGATTCTCTTCTGTTTACCTGTTGAGGGGACACTCTACTCTGAGCCAATGAAGATCGAACCCGACGAGCTTGAATACCTCTTCATGTCTGGAATAACGGCAACCATTGGGCTGAATGTCGAAGAAGAAGAAATAACGGCAATCTACAGGCGGTTTTCCAGAGTAAACCTTTCTCTGTGCGACCGCACGGCTCTCTATCCGCTGGATGTGAGTGAATCCGTTCCGGAGGAAGTAGAGTGTGGTATGAGCATATCTCTGAAAGACGTACTTCTGTATGTCGATGTTTCGAGTCAGGGAACGAAATTTGGCAGTGATGCCGATGCCGGACTTTAGAACGCATGTTTACTGGGGAATAGCGACTTATCCTGTCTTCATCTTTCTCTCACTGACTTCAATCGAACTCATGCACGTCTCTCCTCTTCAAGACAGCAGGCTGATAGGCTATGGATATCTCTTGTTTTTGTTGGGAAGCGATGTACCTGATATTGATTCAAAAAGCGCTTTAATAAAGAGAATCTTCGAAGTGCTTATCGCTGGTCTCTTTGCCTGCGTCTTTTACTCTTCGGTGATTTCGCCAGAGATTCAGCCTATCGTTCTATCCTGGCTAAATTCTATGCCTCTTGCGGTTGCAATTTCCTTTTCCCTTGCTATTGCATTGGGCGTGATCGTCTCAAAAGCGATAAATCTTCTCAGTCACAGGGGCTTCTTTCATTCATTATGGGGAGGATTCCTCTATGGCCTGATCATCGTGACAACGGTGCTTCCAAGATCAGAACTTCTTGGGGGCGAGATGAACTACACAGAAGTGTTGTTTCTCGGTGTTGCCGGTTCTGTCGGCTACTTTCTTCATCTGATTCTTGATGGAGCCCACGGCTTTGCAAGAGGCCGGAGAGTGCCTGCCGCTCAAAATGAAAAGGACAGTGTGTGAGCTCAATGTCATATCCAACAAAGACCTTCTTCCGCGAAGCCATTGAATGAAATAGACTTACAAGAAATGTCACTGCCAAAGTTCCTAACGGATGTACTATTCACTTGCTTTTCGGATTCTGCCCATAGTAGGCGTCTTTCCCGTGCTTTCGGAAATAGTGTTTGTCCATTATGTATCTTGGAAGGATGCTTGTTTCCGCGTTTATTAGAAGTGAAAGACATGCCGTTTTAGCTATCTCTTCAAGAATTATGCCGTTCTTGACTGCGTCCAGTACATCCTTTCCCCATGTGAACGGCCCATGACCGGCAACTAAGACGCCTGGGGTTCCGAGGTAATCTCTCTCGGAAAAAGCTTCTTCGATTACCCTGCCTGTGTTCAACTCGTAATCAGTCTCTGTCTCTTCGGCATTCAGATATCTAGTACAAGGTACTTCATTGTAGAAGTGATCGGCGTGAGTTGTCCCAAAGCAGGGAATGCTTTTTCCCGCCTGTGCCCACGAAGTTGCCCAGGTTGAGTGGGTATGGACCACGCCGCCGATTTGCCCGAAGCATCTGTAAAGAAGAACGTGAGTTGGAGTGTCGGAAGAAGGCCTCAGCTCTCCTTCGACCACTCTTCCTTCAAGATCTACAACAACCATACTGTCGGGGGAAAGATCGGAATAGTCTACCCCGCTCGGCTTAATAACTACGAGACGCTCTTTTCTGGAGATTCCGCTTGCGTTTCCCCACGTGAGTTTTACCAGTCCGGATTCAATGAGCGTAACATTCGCTCTGTAGACTTCCTCTTTTAGTTCACGTAGCATAGGCTTCCCCCTACTAAGAGATTAGCGTGCACTTTCAGTGATTTGAACCTGCAAATTACAGCTTCTTCAATTTGTAGTATACCTCGTTGTATCTAAGCTCCTTCTTGAACTCTGTGATATCAGTCTTATCGTCAATAACTACTATCTCAATTCCAAACATGTCACTAAGGTCTTCAAGCTGTTCGGTAGTAACGGTGTAGCTCATACTTGAATGATGCGCCCCGCCGGCAAGTATCCACGCGGTCGCTGCTGTTGCCAGATCTGGCTTTGGAACCCATAGCGCCCTTGCAACAGGGAGTTTCGGCATGTCCTCGTCCTGCTTCACTACTTCTAGTTCATTGACTACCATCCTGAACCTGTCTCCGAACTCGACTATGCAGGCCTGGACTGCAGGGCCTTCCTTTGCATTGAATACCAGTCTCGCTGGAGGTTCTTTCCCTCCAATTGAAAGTGGATGCACTTCAAGGGAAGGTGTACCGTCCGCTATGGATTCACAAACTTCTAACATGTGAGATCCCAGTTCCTTTATGTTGCCCGGTTCGAAATGATAAATGTAGTCTTCGATGAAGGAGGTTCCAATATCGATGCCTTCGGCCATCACTTTCATAATTCTTACAAGGGCCGCGGACTTCCAGTCACCTTCACCCCCGAATCCGTAACCATCTCTCATAAGTCTCTGTACAGCAATTCCCGGAAGCTGTCTCATCCCGTGGAGGTCCTGAAAAGTGGTTGTGAATGCTTTGAATCCGCCCTCTTCCAGAAACCTTCGAAGTGCGATTTCGATTTTAGCGGCTTCACTTATAGATGCCTGAAAGACTTCTTCAGAGACTGTTGATTTCTTGATGGGATATTCCTCCAGATACCTGTTCACGAGTTCCTCAGCTTCGCTTCTCTTGACTTGTTTGAAGTAGCCCTCTATGTAGTCGCCAACAGCGAAACCATGAACTTCATAACCAAAGTCAATCTGAGCGTCGACCTTGTTTCCCTCAGTAACTGCAACATCTCTCATGTTATCGCCAAGTCTTGCAACCTTGAGTGTATGAGCTTCATTCCAGCCGAGCGCCGCCCTAATCCAGTGTTCCAGCTTCGATATGACCTTAGAGTCACTCCAGTGTCCTGCGATGACTTTGCGCTTGAGTTCAAGCCTTGCAGAGATGAAGCCGAATTCTCTTCCTCCATGTGCAGACTGGTTTGTGTTCATGTAGTCCATATCGATGGTATTCCAGGGTATCTTCTGCTCGAACTGAGTATGGAAGTGAAGGAAAGGCTTTTCAAGTGATTTCAGTCCGGCAATCCACATCTTCGCGGGTGAAAACGTGTGCATCCACGCTATCAAACCTATGCAAGTTTTGCTGGAGTTAGCTTCATCAATTACTTTCTTTATCTGATCTGCATCCTTCAACACCGGTTTCCAGGCAATCTTTACAGGAGTTGAAATTGCATCGTTGAGTGCACCGACTAGTTTCTTCGAATTCTCTTCGACCTTTTTCAGTACTTCCTTTCCATAAAGCTCCTGACTTCCCGTTATAAACCACACCTCGAGGTCTCTAGTAATAGTAATCAGTCCTCCTTTTCGGAATACAAACATTCATCCAGAGAGTTTTGATCTCAGTTAAGGTTCCACCGACTTGGAATGATTTATACCTTATGCTCTTTCTGTTTGCCGATCCTATCGGTCATAGGAGAGCTGTTGAATGATCAGGATCTCCGTGTGTCTCTCACCTTTGACTATGAGTATCTCTCTCACCGCTTCCAGTCAAAAACTGATTGTCTGACCCCGGAGAGCATGGAGTGCCGTTTTACCGGCTGCTCCCTGCCGGAAGTGATTCCTCGCAGTCCAAATCTCTCCTGTCACTTTGCTGACCCTTCACCATCACAGTCAGTTCTTAATTCTGTGTCTCAGGCCATGTAGCGTGAATCATTTCCTGGAGCTCTTGATCTTGTGCCCTCTCTTTGTGGGTAAAGACAAATCGAGGGCTGTGTGAAATCGACAGGATTACATACCAGTCACGACTGAACCACTGACATACTCTCTTGAAATAGCCTGGAAGACAAAAGAACCTTGACCAGTCAGCTGAAGCAGACGATCAGCAGTCTGATCAAGACTGGCACATAGGTGTGGGCTGAAGTTACGATAAGACCGGTGACTTGCTGTTTATGATCCACCCGGCAATTCGTCTCGGGACTGGATTCTCAGCTAAGCATCCTGTCTTCTTGGCCCTAACCACTTACCCGTTCCTAGTGCATCTTCCACATTATCTCCTTCGTTTTTTCATAGAGCTCTCGGAAAATCAAGTACTGTTTCTCGTAAACCCTCTGGTTTTCGGAATTTGGGCTTATAGGATCTCGGAACTTCACCCACTCCTTTATTCTTTCCGGCTTGTCTATCAATCCGACACCTAGCCCTGCAAGGAAGGCATCGCCAAACGGTGCTTCAACTAGACTGGATACCTGTCTCATTTTGTAACCGGTTATATCTGCAAAAATCCTGTTCCAGGCCGCTGATTTCGCAACTCCGCCAACTATCCAGCATTCGTCGTCGAGCTTGAGTCCTGCCTTAATCCCGTTTTCTATATTATGTCTGAGAGCGTATGCAGCACCTTCCATGAGTGCCTTGTACATATGGGCTCTTGTGTGAACGAGCGTGACTCCAAAGAATACACCCTTCGCAAAGGGATCCCAAATGGGCGACCTTTCACCCATGAAATAAGGAAGTACCACGATTCCGTCACTTCCTGCAGGAATCTTTTCAACTTCCATGTCGAGGAGCTGATATGGAGACATGCCTGTCCTGCGTCCAACAGACTCTTCGCTGTCGGCAAACTCTTCCTTGAACCACTTGGCAAGGGCTCCGGTAGTTGCCGAGCCTCCAAAAGAGTAGATTCTTTCAGTGTCGTTTACCACATATGGGAAGCTCACCAAACCAAACGGCAGATCCTTGCCGTCATGTACGGTACCCCAACAGGTAGAGGTTCCGACCATTGCAACGTGTTCGCCTTCTTCAAGCGCTCCGGCCGAAAGCTGAGCCACCGGGGCATCTATTCCCCCTGAGACCACAGGAGTTCCTTCGAGCAGGCCGCACAGCTTTGAGCTTTCGGCAGTTACTCTGCCGACGATATCACTCGACTTGACGATTCTTTCAGGAAGGTATTCAATGGGTATACCAAGGGCCTCACACATCTCTTTCGACCAGGTAAGTTTTCTTATGTCGAATACTCCGCCAATATTACCTGCCGAGGAGTAATCAATCGCGTTCTCACCTGTAAGCCGATAAATCATGTAATCCTTCGGTGTCACGAATTGATATATCTTTTTCCAGATATCCGGCCTGTTGTCTCTAAGCCACATTATCTTCGTGAATCCATAATAGGAATCCACATAGTTTCCTGTGATCGAAAAGATCTTGTCTCTTGATATGTTTTCCTTCACCCAGGAGGTCTGCGATGTCGCTCGTCTGTCCATCCAGATGAGACAAGGGTGCAGAGGCTTCATTCCCCTGTCAACAGGGATTCCCGACCCTCCATAAAGTCCGCTTATGGCCAGTGCAGCTATTTCCTTCTTCTCGACTCCCGACTTCTCAGACACCTCTTTTATGGTCTCGAAAGCCGCCTTGACCCAAACATCGGGCCACTGTTCGGCCCAGTTTGAACCGGGCTTAATGACGTCATATTCTCTCTGAGCTTCTACCAGAACCTCTCCTCTTTCATTCACCATCACACTCTTTGTTCCCTGGGTGCCAATATCACATCCGATTAAGTACATACACATCACCTTCTAGATTTCGTCGATTTTATGCCTTAACCACGATTTTACCTCATCCAGTCCGGACTCGCCGGAGTCAAGCTTCACGCCTTCGAGGCATTTCGATGCTCGCTAGACGAAAGCGTCATACTTACTTGAACACCGTCAACACGATAGATTTACGGGCCACAAATCAGTTCCTGCTAGAATCAGGGCCAGCTTGATCTTCGGTACAGAGTCCCGTCCTATTCTCAATTGAAAATTCCTTCTCTTCAAACCTCCAGAATGCCTTCTCCTCAGGTCGGAAAACTCTCATTGCCTTAACTTGTGCTGGAGGTAATCCTTTTTCAAAGGGTTATAGCTTTTCGTCCAGAGAAAACTCGATTACATTTGCCGACATCGGATCGAGCTTCACAGTCATTTCCGGAGAGCAGGAGGTCAGCTCTTTTCTCTCAAGTTTTATTCGCTCTGGATTTTCAAAATCATTCATTTCATCGGGAGCAGATCCCGTCAGAACATGCTGGACGGCCCTCTTCTGGACTTCGATTCCCGAAAGATCGAGACTGACTTCTACATCCTTCTGATAGTAGTTAATAAGGGCAACGCTCAAAATATTCTTATCTTCGTTAAAGGTGGCCGATCCATCAACATAGGGAACATCGCTGAGCTTGAAGCTGTTTCGGCCCTCGACGAATGTCTTAGAGCTTATTTCGTAAGTTTCAGAACCAATCGCCATGTCCAGGACTGTTCTTCCGGTGTGATTCACAAACAGATCAAATGCATGATAGATGGGTGTCAGTACCATTTCGTCGCCCTTGGTCTTTATCATACCGAGCGCATTTACCATTTGCGCAAGATTGGCCATCTGAACTGTATTAGCCATACGATGCATCACAGCGAAAATCCCTGCCGCAAAGAGACCGTCTTTCAAGGCGTAGGGTTCCTCCAGAAGCACGATTTTTCTCTCGGCGCCTTCCCTTTCCGCGCTGATTTTGTACCAGATGTTCCATTCATCAAAGGAGATCTTTACGTGATCCAGACGCAGGTGTTTTATCAGCCCCTCCAGGAGCTTAAGTCTCTGTTCACAGTAGTAGACAGATGCGACGGTCCCAAAGTAGTCGTCGCAGCCGTGATACTGATGGATAGAGATGTAATCTATCAGATGACCCGCGTGTTTCAACACGGTCATGTCCCAGTCGGGGTTATCGGCTCCAACTGCTATTACTTTAATCGACGGATCCACACCCTTCATGAACTGAGTGTACTGGCGGAGTTTTTCTGCGTACTCGGCAGCACTGCAATGACCCACCTGCCAGGGGCCGTACACTTCGTTCCCTATTCCCCAGTACTTAACATGGTAGGGCTCTGGATGGCCATTTTCTCTTCTCATTCGAGCGAATTTCGTCGGGGTGTCTAGATTGCAGTATTCTAGCCAGGCTATTGCTTCGTCTAGAGTCGCCGTTCCTAGACTAACGGCCAGATATGGCTCGGCATCGATTTCGCGACAATACTCTATGAATTCATCAGTCCCAAATCTGTTTGACTCCACACCTCCCCAGATGTAATTCAGAAGTTGAGGGCGGTTTTCGAGAGGGCCTATGCCGTCTTGCCAGTGGTAGGCAGACACAAAGTTTCCGCCAGGCCATCTTAAGATGGGACATTGTATGTTCTTCACTGCGTCCATGACGTCCCTTCTGAAACCCCTAGAATCTGATTTTGGAGATTTCTCGTTATAGATGCCGTCGTAAATGCATCTTCCCAGATGCTCTGTGAAGTGACCGTAGATCATACTGTCAATCTTTCCGATCTTCCTGGGCCAGATTTTTACAGCTGTCTGCACTTCATTCCCTCCTCGGTAAATTAGATGATCACTCTATAAGCCAACTGCTTTCAATCTCAGTATCGTTATGGAATTTTCTGCAAAGGTAAAAGTAAACTCGTTTGATAGACCCGATAGATCATATTTCTTGGACAGTACCTTGTTCGGGTTCTGGAAGGTGTTTTCATCGAAGACGCTGTCGGACGTCATTAGAATGACTTCTGCCTGCCCCTTGATCTCAAGTTGCTCGCCAATTTCGACTCTGACCTCTTTCTCCTCGGGCCAAGGATTCACAATCTTTATGATTAAGTTCTCCGTTTCACGATCATACTCGCAGACGTGGTACAGCGACTTGAACCAGTAACCGATAACCTCGAGATTCTCGTCGGTAAGCTTAGAAGGTATTACTACATCTCCGAGATTCTCATTGAAGAGTTTCTGAACATGATAACTTGGTGTTCCATACACTCTTGCGTTGTCGAACCAGATGAGGTCCGGCGTCCACTGCGACCAGCCCGGCCTGTTGAATAGGGGCGCGTAAGCCGCCATTAATACTATGTCTGAATTGCGTTCAAGGCCAGTCATCAAAGCCGCTTCCGCCATTGCTGCTTGAAGGGTGTTCCTTGTCCCGGCCGCGACAAATGCAAGAATGATGGCGAATCCTGCGTAATTGAAGACGACATGCTTGATCTTTATGGAGAAGTCGTTGCCGCCGATGTGATTATCTTCTCTACGCCTATTTACTGGTGGAACATGAGTGCTCAGTTGAAGACTTTCCTCGACAGATTGTCGCGCTCGACTACGAAAAGGCCTTCAAAGGAAAGAAGTTTGTTCTTCTCATGACTTACGGTGGTGAGGATCCTAATTCTGGAGCTGAGATTGTCGAAAAGAGCATGAGAGAGATCTGTGACTTCGTTTCTATGGAGTTTTCTGTGAGCTTTGGAATGTGCAGTGAAATGAGTGAAGATGAAAGAGCTCAGGCTCTTGAAAAGGTATATAATCTTGGTTTTGATCTTTGAGCGCTTCATGTTTAACCGGCAGAATTTTGAAAGGATCTATTTGGCTTGAGTCCTTTCAGAGTCGAAGATAGCGTTGAATTCCCTCCAAGGGCATTATGAGATTCGAATCTCTGCCACATTCAGATAGTGCCCCTTTCTGTTCCAATCATTACCCACATCATCTTCTATGAAGCTCGTCCGTCTCTTGCTCCCTCATCATCTCGTGGTTTTTGACCAAGAACCTGGACGCCAAGCGTCGGAACGATGAAACGCTCTTCTTCTACCGATCCAAAACCCCGCTTGAGCGCTCAAACTGGATCTCATCTCATCCGTCTCTTGCTCTCTGATCATCTCGTGGTTTTTAACTAAGAACCTGGACACGAAGTGTCTGATGAACCAATCTTCTGCTCTTGATCTTAAATCCCCTCTCGAGAGGGGTGGCGACGGCTCCATCGTCGACGGGGTGTGTGCACGTCCAGCAAAGGCAAGAATGTTCAGTGGGAGAAAAAGGCCCACCGGGGAAGAAGTCAGAGCCCCGTAGCTTGGATAGCAGTGGGGAAGGAAACTGAACCACTGAAGTCTATTGACAAAGCCATATTAAGTATGGTGAGCGAGTGGTCAGGCCATAACGAAAGTGAACGCACGAGTAGCCTCGAGACTACAGTTCCGGAAGTCGAGTCCTTGCACACCGGGCGAAGACAGCAGATATGAG
>NZ_JWIM01000155.1:0-2227 GCF_002896535.1 Mesotoga sp. B105.6.4
TAGAATTTGCTGGGAACCATACTTCCTCTTGCTGTCTTCGTAGAAATTATCAATGCCAAGTCGGATTCTGCAAATACATTTGCCAGTTCATCATCTGACAATGGATCATAAAAGTGTACAAAGCCAAAACATCTGCTCTCACATTTACTTTTAAGAATATTGTAGTTGTAACCGAAACCGATTATTCTAAATTCTACATCATGCTTAATATTGGAGTTGCTAATCAGTTCTAGACATTCAAAAATGGTATCGATTTCATGAGAAATCCCCAGGTTTCCGGCATAAATTAACCTCAACCTTTTGCCTTTAGCGTTTCTTGGTTTCTTTCTTCTTTTAATTTCCTCCTCAATCTTCGTGTTTCCCCAATTCTCAATTATTCTAAGTTTGCTAGCATTAACAGAATATCTAGTCATGACCAAATCCGCCATTGATTTCGAAATAGTGATAACAACATCACTATTATCTATTGTCTTTTTTTGCACCCTCTTCATTAATCTATATACAATAGTTCCTTTTGAAATGTTTTTCGAATACATGATATCTGGAAAGAGGTCCTGAATATTATATAGCACACGAAATCTCTTCATCTTTTTTAGCAATGTAACACATCTTGCTACAAGGAATGGTTGTGAACTTACAACTATAATTGAACCTTTTTCGAAGAATAAAATCCTGAAAAAAGCACCAATAACAAAGGTTATATATGAGATTAGTTTTTTTACTATCCCGCCATCAAACGAGCTGTTAGATATTCTCAAAATATTAATATAACTGATTTCTTTCTTCTTCAGTCCTTTTTCTCCATTCTTACCGGTCAAAACAGTGACCTCAAAGCCGCAAGAAAATAAGTATTCAGCGAGCTCTCTTTTTAGATGTTCTCTTCTCTGCCCATAGAATTGATTAATGATGTATATCAATGTAAACACCTCATTACCCAGAAACCTTCTCACGAATCGCTAACATGACACTTACTTATCAAATATGATAGATCTTAGTTTTAGTTGTTATCGTCATTCCCAGTTTCTTGAGCACATCGCCGTGACCAATTTCATATACCTGGCTTATTCCCAGATCTTTGAAAGCCATGAAGGATTCAAGCCATCTTACTTTTCCGGTAATTTGCTCTATCAGGGCTTTCTTTATTTCAGAAGTATCTTTCGTAGGTTTAGCGGTCACATTTGGTATTACGTAACAGCCAGGTTCTTTGAATTCAGCCTTTTCTATCTCGAGCTTCATCTCTTCTTTTGCCTGCTTCATAAATGGTGTGTGGAAAGCCGTACTAACAGCGAGCTCGACAACTTTGGACGCTCCCATCTCTTCAAACATCTTACTGGCTTTTCTTAGCTGCTCAGCTTCGCCCGAAATAACTGTCTGTATCCTCGAGTTTTCATTTGCTATATATAGATTGGAAAATTGCGAGATGACCGATGAAATTTGATCCACGGATAAGCCAATTATCGCGGCCATTCCACATTCGGCATCTGTCGATTTGCTCATTGCCAAGCCACGTTTTCTGGTCAGATTCACTCCATCCTCAAAACTTATAGTACCGGCTGCGTAAAGAGCTGAATATTCACCGAGACTATGCCCGGCAACGGCCATGTATGGCATCTTGAGAAGTTTATACTTCTCAAGATACATTGCAGAACAAATAAAGATGGCGGGCTGAGCAATCTCTGTTGGCTTAAGAGGCTCGTTCGAGCTGCCAAACATAATCTTTCCGATATCGAATCCAAGGGTATTATTCGCCCTTTTAAGCAATGATCTGGCTTCTGCCAGTTCCTCGTATACTTCTAGCCCCATTCCAGCGGCCTGACTGCCCTGTCCGGGAAACACCAATCCAATTTGATCCATCAGACACCTCACACAATCGCCTGAAACTTTATCTTGCTAGTTATTGTTTGTGTTAGCCCTTTAAGCGCTCTTCCTGGTCCAACCTCATAAGCTTTGGAGACACCCAGTTCAACTAATGATCTTACGATATCTACAAGGCTTATTCGATTGTCTGTCTGATACAATAGCGACTCAATGATTGGCTCAATATTCTTTGTCGGCTTGCTGTGCTTGCTGGTTACTACATAGCAATTCGGTTCTTTAAATTTCATCTTACTCATGAGTACCCCTAACTTTTCTCTTGCCTTTTGCATATACGGGGTATGATACGCTACCTTCAAATTCAACTTAACTACTCCCATTGCCCCGGCGTTTTGTAAATCTTTGGATAATT
>NZ_JWIM01000156.1:0-1115 GCF_002896535.1 Mesotoga sp. B105.6.4
GCTTTACGGCACTTTCGGTAAATATCGGCCCTCTATAAAGAATGAGCAATACCAATCAGCTGCTCATTTCAAATTCTAGCGTAACGATCTTCTTCGGTCCACACGCAACTGAGACGAGATTGTTCTGAATAGGTATCTCTTCTTCTCTTTTCTCAGCGGCTGTACACAAGCAGGCTTTGCTAAACAGACCTTCTCTCAGTCGAATCTTGACGTTATCGGACTCTTCTGAGAAATTGACTAATCTGAGGATAATACTCTCCCCATTCTCAGCCTTTTTTATTGCAGTTACTTCCGTCGTCAAACTATCTACGGTCAGTGGTGTCTCAGGCCGCCTACCTGCGAAGCCTATCGACAGAGGCTTCTTCAGATAGCTACAACTTCTCTTTACGATGTCTTCAAGGGAATCTATGAAGAAGACGGCGTATTCAAAGGTGAGACTCCCTTTCATTTGTGCCCCGGGTGTTTCTATCTTCGGCCCTGCAGGCCGTTTCATACTCGATAGAGGATAGGGAGAAGCTATGTGGCCCACTGCCCTGAACAGGGTTAACTTAAGACCTTGCTCGAAACTTTCAAACTCGTTTATTCCTTTGGTGCTTACTGCGAAACCGCTGTATCTGTCAGTGTTCTCGATTTCTCCGAAGACACCGTTATTGGGTCTGGCAAGAGGTTCATCCTCGATCCAATTCGGGTTGATTTTTGAGGGCTGGCTCTTTGGTGTTGTTACGATGTCGAACGGAGTTTTGTAGAAGAGAGCGTTCCCTGGTTTTTCCCTCCAGAAATTTACCTGAAGTCTGTGATTCTCGCAACTGTTAGCAATCTCAGTCTCGATTTCTAAAATACTGCTCGATTCCATCAGTCTCAGAGTGCAGTGAACTGGCATTTCAGTTCTTGAAAGAGAGCGCTTGCGTCCGTTCTCAACAAGACCGACTGGCACCGAAAGTGTGTAACTAAGTCTTATAGCCCTTGCTAGTGGCCCGTTTTCTATTACTTCTACTGTCTCTAGGGAGCCGGAACTCGTAACAATGGTATCGGTAAGCGGCCTTGAATAAACGTAACCATCTCCACAATCGCCACCGTCTTCGAAGAGGTTCGTGAAGAGCTTTTCACCGGTGGCT
>NZ_JWIM01000157.1:0-1054 GCF_002896535.1 Mesotoga sp. B105.6.4
TCAACTTTCAAGAATACACTCCGGAAAAGTAACATTTCGAATCATCCTAATAAGTCAAAAAATTAAGAATTCATAAGATTGCAACCATTAATCGAGCATAATTATCTCTGATCAACCATAAACACTTCAGGGAACGTTGGGTGATATGACGGTGGCCGTGTAGAATAATGTTGATAATTCTGTTTAACAGAATTACTATTCCGCGAGGTGGAATATGACTTATCTCCAGAAAGTGCTAAGAATGATCGAAATCGTTGCCAATTCTGATAGTAGCGGAACAACGGTTCAGGAAGCGTCGGGAAAATCCGGTTTCCCTATGTCCTCCTCTCACCGAATACTTAACGATCTTGTAGACTGCGAAGTCTTGACTAAGTTTGAAGAGGCCAAACGCTACAGATTTAGCCCAAGAATAATACCCCTGGTAAATGAGATCTCTAGAAAGATGAATGTAGTCAACCTTAAGAATTGTCTTGTTGAGCTGAAAGACAAGATTAATGAAACGGTCTTCCTAAGTGAGCTTACGGAAAACGGGGTAACCTCCGTGTTGACTGTTGAAAGCGACAGAGTCTTCAGTTTCAGGGCCAGATCTGGCGTTTATCTTCCTGTTCATTGCACGGCTGCCGGGTTGGCCATTGCCGCAAATATTGACAAGGAAAGAGCGCTAGACCTAATATGTAAATCTCACGTTATTAATGACCCTGAAATCGAGACTTGTCCGGTAGAGGATTATAAGGCTCGTCTAGAAAGAGTTAGGCAAGAAGGCTTTGCTTTCTGCGACGAGGAATTCGAGCCGGGACTAAGAGCTGTCGCGGTGCCCGTTTTCGATTCTGCAGGGAGCGTTGTCGCCAGTATAACTGCGATTGCGCCGAAAGAGAGATTCAGTACAAAGAGAATAAATGAGGAAATTGTTGCCAATCTAAAAAAGACTGCTGTGGACATCAGCAAATACACTTTCTAGAGGTTGACATGAGTGAACAGGTGGTAATTGTAAGTAACGTTGGAAGGGTCTTCTCGAGCGGGACAAAAAAGGACAGAAAGGAATTTGTTGCACTGG
>NZ_JWIM01000067.1:0-1838 GCF_002896535.1 Mesotoga sp. B105.6.4
ATGACAGGAACTATCGTAATCTATTTCTCAATTTTGGGAATGCTCGTGGGGACGATTGGCATGATTCTCTCGAAGGACCTCATAAAGAAGATTCTCTCTTTAGGTATTGTGGAGACTTCGATAAACCTCATGTACACAGGAATCTCAGCAAGAAGTGGGATAATACCTCCCATAGTCAGCGGCGATTTTTCGAGTGCTTTCTACGCCGACCCCATACCTCAAGCAGTCATAATCACAGGGATTGTGATATCATTTGCCCTGCTTTGTCTTTCACTCGTATTCGCGATCATAATATACAACAGATACCACACAATGAACGTTGAGACGATCGAAATGATCTTCGAGAGGGAGAAACAGTGATCGCGCTCGTCTTTCTGCCCGTCCTGGGAGGAATTGTCTGTCTGGTGCTGAAAGACAGGAAGTCGGTCAGTCCGATTGTAGCGATTGTGACTACTTTTGCAAGTGGAAGCGTTCTTCCTTTCGTTATCTTTGAAGATGCTTCGATTATTCTTGGAAAGTGGGGTTCGCTTGGAATCGGTATGGCTGTCGATGAATTCGCAATTCCCTTTCTTTTGTCTACATTCATCGTGATGCTTGCGGTGATCCTGAATTCTATCAAGAGAGGCTATGACGGCTTCTTCTACGCCTTGATCCTCATACTTTATGGAACTCTGAATTCGATATTCCTTTCGAGGGACCTTTTCAGCATCTTCGTAACCATAGAACTCGCGTCGATTATTTCCTTCATTCTGATTTCCTACGAGAAAAAGCCCCGTCAGGCCTGGGCCAGCCTTAAGTATCTGCTCCTCTCTTCCCTAGGGCTGAACTTCTATCTACTGGGAATCGGGATTGTCTATATGGAGACGGGTTCATTTGCGATGGATAGTCTGGAACAGGTTTCAACTATCGCAACCGTTCTGATCTTCGGAGGACTGGCCGTGAAGTCCGGCCTTTTCTTTTTCTCCATGTGGCTTCCAGACGCTCATTCCAATGCGCCCATAGAAGTCTCTCCAATACTATCCGGCCTCATTGTCAAGCTTGACGTGTACCTGTCTATAAGGTTCATCACGTATTCCTCTTTCGGCTGGATGAGAGATACCTATATGATAATCGGCATCGTTAGCGCAATTGTCGGCGTTATCTTCGCCGTCAATTCAAAGAACGCCAAAAGGGTCCTCGCATACCATACTATATCTCAAGTTGGCTTCATGCTCGTAAACTGTGACAAGTCCTCTGCCTGGCACGGCTTTAGCCATGCAATATTCAAAACGCTACTCTTTCTGGTCGTCGGGAATATATCGGCTAGACTTGGTACAAAGGAGTATTCAAAGTGGTCGGGGAAGATCACAAAAGTCGAGTATGCCTTTCTTTTGATCGGTTCGCTTGCTATAGCGGGATTTCCTATGACATCCGGGTGTGTAACTAAAGAGATCATCATACACGGCGCTTGTTGTCCCTCATTGAAGATCCTGCTTCTTATTGCTTCCGCTGGAACGGCAATGAGCTTCTCGAAGTTTATCTTTCTCAAACCCGGTAAATCTTCCTCCTGGCCGGCCGCGAATACCGTTGCTGCTTACTCCATCTTGTCCGGAGTCATAATAATACACGGGATCATCGGTTTCGAAATATACATGTTCGAATCATTACTTACCGTTATCGCGGGAATGGCGGGGTATCTTCTGCTGCGCAAGTTCCTTAGACCTCTGCCGGTTTACTTCGAGAGAATCGATTCGGCACTTTCTTCTTATCTCATACTCTTTCTTATTTCGATCGTGCTGGCAATAATCCTCTCCTCTTGAAAAGGAGTATCGATTCCGCTATAATCGTCTTTGTAGGCG
>NZ_JWIM01000010.1:0-1058 GCF_002896535.1 Mesotoga sp. B105.6.4
GTCAGCTTGACTTCAGAGAAGACTCCAGGGCAGTTATCGTTGTGATTACAGATACTCTCCCAGAGACAGTTTACGGACCGTTCTGGTACTTTTCCGGAGGCAGTGTCGCCACGAAAAGGGCCGTAGAAATCGCGCTGGAGGAAAGGGACATTGAGCTGGAATACTTCCAGCCCGAGGAGTCTGCTCTGGCTCACATGGAGAATTATGACAGGCTCATAAACCCCGCGTTGAGCGAATCGAATTTCAACTATCTGGCAGGAGCCGTTTTTCTGGGCTGGCCATTCAAACAGGATCTCATCGAAGTCGATGCTCTGCCCGTTTCTGAATCGATTTATTACCTCTCCTGGAAATCCGCTCTTGATGAGATCACAAAGTACTATCGGAAACAAGGGTTCGAAGTTGAAGTGAACGTGAAAAGCGGTGATGAACAAGTCTCATTCACGTATTCACCATTTTTCGATGATGAAGGTTATCTCCAGAGTTCAGAGGACTTCCACCTTTCCGTTTTCGATGAAGAGGGTAACACCTTGCCCGACAAAGTCGTGGAAATGGACTTGCTGAGAGAGTTGGGCGATCTGAAAGCATTCATCGATTCCAAATGGAACTATGTTGCGAGAGATGGAGTTCTGCAATTGCGGTCGGTGGATCCGGGAGAGTACCTCTATAGACTCTATGGATATGGAAGAAGCTCTTACAGCTATTCAACACTTCGACTGAAAGGCTCAGGAAAGATTTCATTCGTTCAGGGAGAAGCCTTTCCAGATTCCGTTGTTGCCCGAACGGGCGACGCATTTATCGAGTCAGTGAAGATTAGAGGCCTCATGGATGAGTTCGTGGACAATAAGATCGCTGTAAATGAATCCAAAGAGTTTGCCGAAAAGTCTTTACACTGGCGGACTGAACCTAAGGGAAGTGGAAGCTATGAAGAGATTCTATGTTTCCGTAGGGGCATTTCTCAATGGAATGGCCTATGCGGCAATTGAATCGGAGAGAGTAGAGAGTGATCTGCTGCAGATGGTGCGTGATACGAGAAGCATAGTTCAGCATGCGGAGGAAGT